>NZ_JBEZEH010000159.1:0-17607 GCF_040648775.1 Micromonospora sp. NPDC049089 | reverse complement strand
TTCCCGGCGGGCGGGGGCTAAACGAGGGGGGGGGTCTGCGCCCCCCCCCCCTCGGCCCCGCCACCCGCCGCCGGAGGGAGGAAGCAGGTTCAGTAACTGGTCAGGACGTCTCGGCGAGCGTCACGGTCGCCGACTTCTCGACACCGTTGCGCTTGAACTGCACCTCGACCCGGTCGCCGACCTTGCCGGCCTGCACCGCGCCGACCAGGTCGTCCGAGTCGTTGACGGGCTTGTCGCCGAACCGGGTGACGACGTCGCCGCGCTGGAGGCCGGCCTTCTCCGCCGGGCTGCCCGGGGTGACCGACGCGACGAGGGCGCCGCCGCCCTCGGCCGGGTTGACGCCGACTCCGAGCGACGGGTGGCTGACCTTCTCGCCACGCTGGAGCTTGCCCGCGACGTCCTTGGCCTTGTTGCTGGGGATGGCGAACCCGACACCGATGTTGCCGGTGCTCTGCCCGGAGGTCGCGATGGCGGTGTTGACGCCGATCACCTCGCCCCGGGTGTTGACCAGCGCGCCGCCGGAGTTGCCGGGGTTGATCGGGGCGTCCGTCTGGAGCAGGCCGGAGATCGAGGAGACCGCCTGGCCCTGCTGCTGGGTCGGGTCCTGCGGCTGACCCTCACCGGCCCGGATGGTGCGGTCCCGGGCGCTGAGGATGCCGGAGGTCACCGAGCCCTGCAGACCGAGCGGGCTGCCCAGGGCGAGCACCTGGTCGCCGACCTGCATGGCGTCACTGTCGCCGAACTTGGCCGGCTTGAGGTCGCTCACCCCGTTGGCCTTCACCACGGCCAGGTCGGTCTTCGGGTCGGTGCCGATGATCTTCGCGTCGGCGGTCTTGCCGTCGGCGAAGACCACCCGCACTGCGTCGCCGGAGGCGGACGCGACCACGTGGTTGTTGGTCAGCACGTACCCGTCGACGCTGAGCACCACCCCGGAGCCCTCACCGCTGCCGGTGGTGATCGAGACGACGCTGTCCTGCACCGACGCGGCGATCTTCGGCAGGTCCGCGCCATTGATCACGGGAGCCGCGGAGTAGGTGCGGGTGATGCCGCCGCCGTCGCCGTCGAGGGCGAGCGCGAGCGCACCACCGGCGACACCGGAACCGAGCATCAGGGCGAACACCGCGACGCCGGCACCGGCGAACTTGGCGATTCGCCCCGGCCGGGGGCCGCTGCCGGGCGGCGCGACCTGCGGGCCCCACGGCGGGACCGGCTGGCCCGGGTGCTGCCCGGGGTGCTGGGCCTGCTGGCCGGGGTGCTGCGGGTGCTGCCCCGGGTGCTGCTGGTGCTGGGCGTACGGCATGCCCGGCTGGCCCCCGCCGGCCCAGCCGGACTGCTGGCCCTGGTACCAGGGGGCACCGGGGTAGTGGCCGGCCGGCTGCGGGTAGCCGGGCTGGCCGGGCGCCGGGTGACCGGAGACCGGGTACGGGGGTGCGGACGGCGTGGCGGCCGGGCGCTCGTAGCCGGTCGACGGCTCGTACCCGGTCGGCTGGCCGGCGGGCGCGGAGTAGGCGGCCTGGGTGGCGGCGGTGGTCTCCGCGTCACCGGTGGTGGAGGCGACCGTCGGGTCGCCGCCGGTCGAGACGACCGGTACGGGAGTGGTCGGGGAGTCGGACTGCACACGCTCGTCGCGCGGCAGCTCGGCGGTGGGGTGCGACGGCTCGGCGTCGGTGGGGGCCGGCCGGCGCTGCGGGTCGGACTCGAACTCGGTCATGGGACTACCTTCTCCCTCCGCACTGCAATCAACCTGGAACCGTCCTGGAAGTTCGCTGAAAGTCACTCCCCCGCGCTGTCGACCTGCGCCAGCAGCGGCAGCCGCACCCGGAAGGTGGCCCCGCCGCCAGGCGTCTCGGCCACCTCGACCAAGCCGTGGTGGGCGGCGACCAGCGCCGCCACGATGGCCAGGCCAAGGCCGGTCCCGGTGTTGCCGTCGGCTCGTCGGGTACGGGCCGCGTCGGCCCGGTAGAACCGTTCGAAGACGCGTTCCGCCTGCTCGGCCGAGAGACCGGGGCCGGTGTCGACCACCTCCACGACGGCGAAGCCCCCGGGTTCGGCGCGCAGCCGTACCCGGACCTCAGCCTCCGGTGGGGTGTGCGTGAGCGCGTTGGTGACCAGGTTGCCGATCACCTGCCGCAGCCGCGCGTCGTCGGCGGAGACGACGAGCGGGCCCGATTCGGGAGCGATCTCCAACTCGATCCGCCGTTCCGGTGCCATCGCCCGCGCGGCCTGCACCGCGTCGGAGGCGAGCACCGGCAACTCCACCGGGGTCAGCGAGAGCGGCCGTTCCATGTCCAACCGGGCGAGCAGCAGCAGGTCCTCCACCAGCAGACCCATCCGGGACGCCTCGTCCTCGATCCGGCGCAACAGGCCGGCGGTCTGTTCCGGCTCACGGGCCGCACCCTGCCGGTACAGCTCGGCGAAGCCGCGGATCGTGGTGAGCGGAGTCCGCAGCTCGTGCGAGGCGTCGGCGACGAACTGCCGCATCCGTTCCTCGGAGCGGATGGCCCGCGCCTCGGACGCCTGAGCTGCGGCGGCGGCATCCCGGGCGGCGCTCTCCGCCCATCGGGCCGAGGTCTCCGACGCGGCTCGGGCGGTGAACGCCGCCTCGATCTGGGTGAGCATCGCGTTCAGCGCCCGCGACAGCCGGCCCAGTTCCGAGGTTGGCTCGGCCTGACCCTCCTCCGGGTCGGGCACCCGGCGGGTCAGGTCACCGCCGGCGATCGCGGCGGCGGTCTGTTCGATCTCGACGAGGGGCTTGAGGCTGGTCCGGACGATCGCGGCGCCGACCGAGGCCAGCATGATCAGCACTGCGCCACCGACCAGGAGGTCTATCCAGACGAGCTGCTTCACCGCCCGGTCCACCTCGGTCAGCGGCTGACCCACGGCCAGCACCGAGCCGTCCGGTTGGGGGGCGTAGTACACCCGCCAGCGGGTGAGGCGATCGTGTGAGATGACGGTGCGCGGCTCGCCCTCCGCCGCCTCGAAGTCCTTGCGGGTGGCGGGAAACGTGGGCAGCTGTGCGGGGTAGAAGTTGCGCGTGTCGTACTGGGGGTCGTACACCTGCCGCTCGTCGGCCACGATCACGACGTAGTCGCTGGGCAGCATCGCGCCGACCTCACCGCTGCGCAGCTTCTGAAGAAACTGGCCGAGGCCCTGGGCGGTCGACCGGACCTGCCCGTCGACCTGGCCCTCCAGGTAGTTGCGGAGGAAGTACGCGGTCAACGAGCTGATCACCAGAAGCGCGACGGCGACCAGCGCGAGCACCGAGGCGACCAGCTTCACCCGCAGCGGAACGCTGCGCACCCGCCCTTTCGCCTGCTGGACTGCGTTCACGCCGCCGGCTTGCGCAGGACGTACCCGACCCCGCGAAGAGTGTGGATCAGCCGGGGTTGGGTGGTGTCGACCTTGCGCCGCAGGTACGAGATGTAGGACTCGACGATGTTGTCGTCGCCACGGAAGTCGTAGTTCCAGACGTGGTCGAGGATCTGCGCCTTGGACAGCACCCGGTTGGCGTTGAGCATCAGGTACCGCAGCAGCTTGAACTCGGTCGGCGAGAGCTGCACCCGCTGGCCGGCCCGGTGCACCTCGTGGGTCTCCTCGTCCAGCTCCAGGTCGGCGAAGGTGAGCCGGGACGGGGCCTGCTCGCCGGTGGTGGTGCGACGCAGCACGGCGCGGATCCGGGCGGTCAGCTCCTCCAGGCTGAACGGCTTCGTGACGTAGTCGTCGCCGCCCAGGGTCAGCCCACGGATCTTGTCGTCGGTGGCGTCCCGGGCGGTCAGGAACACCACGGGGGTACGCGTGCCGCCCTCGCGGAGCATCCGGATGACCTCGAAACCGTCGAGGTCGGGGAGCATCACGTCGAGTACCACCAGGTCGGGCCGGTGGTCCTTGGCGGCGTTGAGCGCCGCGCTTCCACTTGTCGCGGTGGCCACGTCGAAGCCCGCGAACCGCAGGCTCGCGGAGAGCAGTTCGAGGATGTTGGGGTCGTCCTCGACGACAAGCAGTCGCGCCTCGGTCTGGGTAGCGGGCATGCGCCCATCATCGGTGACGTCACTGCGCCACCGCTGGACGCTTCCTGCAAAAAGGCTGTGAGTCACCGACCGTCCGGCGGCGCCGGTCAGCGCAGCAGGCGACGCAACCCGTCCAGGGCGCCGTCGAGCAGCCGGATCGCGGTGCGCAGCTGGGTGTCGCTGAACTGTCGGGCGCGCATCAGCCGGCCCACCTCGGCGGTGAACGCGGCCAGCCGCTGATCGAGTTCGTCGAACAGCTCGGCCTGCGGCCCGGCGGTCGACGCCGGCCTGGGCGGCGGTGCGGGAGCCTCCCACCGGGCCCGCCGGGTCTGCCGGGTGGCCTCGCTCAACTCCCGCTTGAGGTCGCGGGCCGATCCGCGGACCTCGCTGCGGATCTCGCCGGCCAGACTGGAGAGGTCCGCCACGGAGGCCGCGATGTCCGTTTCCAGCGCTGTCAACTCACCGGCCCGCTGGCGCAGCTCCGCCCGGCCGGCGTCGGTGATGTCGTACGTCTTGCGGCCGCCGGCCGCCGTGTGGCTGACCAGACCCTCGACCTCCAGCCGTTGCAGGCGGGGGTAGATGGTGCCGGCGCTGGGCGCGTACAGACCGAGGAAGCGGTCCTCCAGCAGGCGGATCAGCTCGTAGCCGTGCTTCGGGCCGTCGTCGAGGAGCTTGAGCAGGTAGAGCCGGAGCCGCCCGTGGCTG
Organism: Micromonospora sp. NPDC049089; assembly: GCF_040648775.1. Lineage (NCBI taxonomy): Bacteria > Bacillati > Actinomycetota > Actinomycetes > Micromonosporales > Micromonosporaceae > Micromonospora > Micromonospora sp. NPDC049089. Next base: position 12,895 of record NZ_JBEZEH010000159.1, on the reverse strand, counting down.
AACACGGCGGTCACGGCAGCTCCTCTCCATCGTCGTCGACGGCTCGGGCGAGCAGGGCGATGCTCCCCGAGGTCGCGGAAGCCCAGAGCTTACCGTCGCCGGCGCCGAGCACCCCCTCGCTGCTGGGCAGCGGGAACGTCGAGCTGCGCAGCTGGGGAAAGCCGCTGGTGATCCGGCCGGAGGCGGTGTTCAACTGGACGGCGAGGTCGCTGTCCGCGCGGACCCGGACGGTGATGCTGCCCGAGATGGTGGTCAACCGGATCTCGCTGCCCCGGGGGTTGTCCAGATCGCAGGTGATGGCGCCGGAGACGGTCTGGGCCCGCACCCGGTCGGCGGCGCTGTCGGCGAGGATCACCTCCCCGGAGATCGTCTCCACTGTGAGGTCACCGCGGACGCCGAGCGCCTCCACCGGGCCCGAGGTGAGCTTCGCCGAGGTGCTGCCGCGCAACCCCATCAGGGTGATCTGGCCGGCGACGACGTGGGCGGTGGTCTCCCGACGCAGGCCGGAGGCGACCAGCGAGCCCGCGACCAGGCCCAGATCGGCGAGGACGTCGGCGGGCACGGCGATGGAGACGTCCACCCGGGGGTAGCGGTGGATCATCCGGAACCAGCGCAGGACGTCCGACCAGCCCCGATCACGCTCCTGGCGGATGCTGAGCCGACCGTCGGTGTGGTCGATCAGGACCGGCCGACGGCCGACCTGGGTCACGTCGATCCGGGTCGGCCCGTCGGTGGCGACCACGTTGAGCCGCCCACTGATCAGTCGAACGTCCAGCCGGACGACCGGAGCGTCCACTGTGAGCCGTTGCGGGCTCTGGACCGTCCAACCGGCCATGGCGTCCCCCTCTCGACGACGCGCGGAAGGCACGCCGAACAGAAGAAGACTGTAACGCGATACATCGCGACATCACAAGACTGTCGCGACTCTCGCGCCGCCGGGGCGGAGGCGGCGGGCGTGCCTCCCCCTAGGCGGCCAGGTCCAGGTCGCTGCCCGTGGCGGGCGGTGGCACGGAAACGGCCGGGGTCGCCGTCGGGACCGGCCGCAGCCGGGGCCGCGCCACGACACCCGCCGTGGGCACCAGGTGTACGGCCGACTCGGCGGCCCGGGCCAGCAACCGCCGGTCGGCGTCACGGGCCGGGTGCAACGCGGCGGCGATCGTCACCGAGACCACCAGCTCCCGCGCCGCCACCACCCGTGCCATCGAGCGCAGCAGGGTGTCCGCGCCAAGGAAGGCGGCTGCCGTGGTGGCCGCCCCGGTGGTCGCACAGCCGTAGGTGAGCCGCAGCGGGACGACCGGGCTGCCCGTGTCGATGGCCGCCTGGAACGTCGCGGGCCGGAAGCCACCGCCGGGGCGGCAGTCGGTGGCATCCTTCCCGGCACACCACGTCGTACCCTCCGGGAAGACCGCCACCGACCGCCCTGCGCGCAGCGCGTCGGCGACCCGGGCGACGGTCCTCGGCAGCGCCAACGGCCGGGCGCGGTCCACGAAGACCGTGCCCGCCGCCGCGGCCAGCAGACCAACCACCGGCCAGGAGCGGATCTCCCGTTTCGCCACCATCCGGGTGGGCGCGACCGCCAGCACTGCCAGGATGTCCAGCCAGGAGGCATGGTTCGCGACCAGCAGCGCGCGCCGCCGGGGCAACCGACCCCGAACCACGAGGCGGACGCCGAAGGCGCGCACAGTGGTCCGCGCCCAGCCACTGACCAGCGCCTGCCGTTCCGGAGTGGGAAGCACCGGCAGCAGCGCCACCACCGGAATCCCGGCCAGCAGCATGCCGAGCACGGCGACCAGCCGGAGCACCCGGCGGGCCAGCGGCACCGTGGGCACCTCGCCGGCCGCTGGCAGGCAGTCGTCGTCGCAGCCCGAGGAGGGCCGCCACAGGTCGAGCGGCACGGCGCTCACCGCTGCTCACCGCCCAGGAAGTGCCGCAGGTAGCGAGGGTTCATCCGGTCCAGGGAGAAGAGGACGTAGAAGTCCGCGCACCCGAAGTCGCTGTCGTAGGACGGCTCGCCGCAGATCCACGCGCCGAGCCGGAGGTAGCCACGCAGCAGCGGCGGAACCGCCACCCGCCCGGCCGGGGCACCGCCGACCGGGCCGGCGGCAGCCACCTCGGTAGACCAGGGCCGCAACGGGCGGACCCGCAGCGGCGGCGGCGACAGGTGCCGGGCCTGGGCCTGGGTCCACACCTCGGCCACCGTCCGCCCGCCGTCAGCCACCGGCACCGACGCACAGCCGCCGAGCCAGTGGGAGCCACGTAGGTGCAGGTACCGGATGATTCCGGCCCACATCAGGTTGATCACCGCGCCGGAGCGATGGTCCGGGTGCACGCAGGACCGGCCCGCCTCGACCAGGTCGTCGCGGAGCGGGTCGAGCGGCCTCAGGTCGAACTCGTCCTCGGCGTAGCGCCGGCTGGTGCGCCCCGGCGGTAGCAGCCGGTACGTGCCGACCACCTCGCCGGTGCTGTCCTCGCGGACGATCAGGTGGTCGCAGTACGCGTCGAAGGGGTCCACGTCCAACCCGGTCTCGCCGGGGAGGAGGGTGGCGCCGAGCTCGGTGGCGAACACCTCGTGGCGCAGGCGTTGCGCGGCCGCGACCTGGGTGGGGTCGTCGGCGATCAGCAGGGTGTATCCGCTGGTCTTCAGGGGTGCGCCAGCGGCATGCAGAACGGCCATGGGATCTGTGTAAGGGCCCGGGTTGCCATTCACGGGGACCACTGGTGTCGGCAGGATGAACGCCGGCCGGCAGATGGCTCTCACCGCGATCGTGCGAGGCTGCGGTACGGCCCGGCGACGACGCCGGCATGTTCCACCGGAGGCCGACAATGCGCATCGAAACCCGCTACAACGGGCCCGCCGGTTCCGGCAACGGCGGCTGGAGCGCGGGGATCTTCGCCGCCGAGGCGGGCGGCGACGGGCCGGTCGAGGTGACGCTGCGCCGGCCACCACCGTTGGAGACCGAGCTGACCCTTGTCGACGGCGAGGTCCGGGACCCGGCCGGCGAGTTGGTGGCCGAGGTACGCCCGGCCGGGGTGATCGACGCCGTCGTACCCCCTGTCGACCTGGAGACGGCGGTCGCCGCCGCGGCCCGATACCCCGGCCTGGTCGAGCATCCGTTCCCCACCTGTTACGTCTGCGGGCCGCAGCGGGCCGACGGGCTGCGGATCTTCCCCGGCCGACTGCCGGACGGGCGGACCGCCGCCCCGTTCCGCGCGCCCGCCCAGGTCGGCGCGGCAACGGTGTGGGCTGCGCTGGACTGTCCCGGTGGTTGGGCGGTGCTCGCGCCGGGCCGCCCGTACCTGCTGGGCCGGATCGCCGCCGTGGTCGCGGCGCTGCCCGAGCCGGGCGACGAGTGTGTGGTGACCGGGGCGTTGCTACGCGTCGATGGGCGCAAGGCGCTCGTGCACACCAGCCTGTACGGCCCGGACGGGTCGTTGCTCGGCGCGGCGCGGGCAACCTGGATCGCCCGCTGAACCCGGGCCGTAGTCCGCAGGGATGAGTCGCCTCCGCCCCGCGACGGAGGCAGACGTACCGACCGCGCCTGATTGACCTTGTTGCCACGGGCCGTCACGCTGTGCCACGGCGTACCTCTACGCCACACACGGGAGGAGAACGATGACTGACGGGCAGCGAAGCCCCACCAGCGACGGTCAGATCGTGGTGTCCGGTCTGACGAAGCAGTACAAGAACGTCCGGGCGGTGAACAACCTGTCCTTCACAGTGGCGCCGGGACGGGTGACCGGCTTCCTCGGCCCGAACGGCGCAGGCAAGACCACCACGCTGCGCATGCTGCTCAACCTGGTCACGCCGACCGCCGGCACGGCCACCATCAGCGGCCAGCGGTACACCGACCTCGCCACCCCGCTGCGGCAGGTCGGGGCGGTGCTGGAGGCTTCCAGCGCGCACAAGGGCCGCACCGGCATCAACCACCTGCGGGTCATCTGCGCCGCGGCCGGGCTGCCCAAGCAGCGGGCCGACGAGGCGTTGGCCCTGGTCGGGCTGACCCCGGCGGCGAAGCGCAAGTTCAAGGGTTACTCGCTGGGCATGAAGCAGCGGCTCGGCATCGCCGCCGCGATGCTCGGTGACCCCCGCGTGCTGATCCTCGACGAGCCGGCCAACGGGCTGGACCCGGAGGGCATCCGGTGGATGCGTGGGTTCCTCAAGAACCTCGCCCACGAGGGTCGTACGGTGCTGGTCTCCAGCCACCTGCTGTCGGAGATGCAGTTGCTCGCCGACGACGTGGTGATCATCGCGGCTGGGCAGTTGGTCCGGCAGGGTCCGGTCGACCAGGTGCTCGGGTCGATGGCCCAGGGCGCCCGGGTCCGGGTCCGCACCCCGCAGGCCGAGGTGTTGACCGCCGCCCTGAAGGCGCAGTCGGCGACCGTCGAGACCGACGAGCAGGGTGTGCTGCTGGTCGGCGGGGTGGACGCTCCGACGATCGGCCGATCCGCTCTCGCGGCCGGGGTCGAGCTGCACGAACTGACCACCGAACGGCCCGATCTGGAACGGGTCTTCCTGGAGCTGACGGCCGGAAAGGCGGGCATCCGATGAACCTGGTCCGATCCGAGCTACTCAAGATCCGTACCACCAGCACCTGGTGGTGGCTGGCTATCGGCGCGCTCCTCTCGATCGCCCTGGCGTTCGCGATCAACGCGTGGTTGGCCGTCACGGCGCTCGGCGGGGACGCCGAGAACATCGGTGTCAGCCCCGAGCAGGCGACCGCGCCGGCGCAGGCGGCGAACCTCTACACCTCGGGCCAGTACCTCGGGCTGATGTTCGTGATGCTCATCGGCATCCTGATGGTCACGAACGAGTTCTTCCACCAGACCGCGACCACGACGTTCCTGACGACCCCCCGGCGAACGTCGGTCATCGTCAGCAAGCTCGTCGCCGCCAGCCTGCTCGGCTTCATGTTCTGGCTGGCCACAACGCTGATCGACCTGGCCGCCGGCGCGATCTTCCTGTCCGCGAACGACTACGGCACTCAGCTCGGTGAGTGGCCGGTGCAGCGGGCGCTGCTGTTCAACCTGCTGGCCTACGCCATCTGGACGATCCTCGGGGTGGGCATCGGCACGCTGATCACCAACCAGCTCGGAGCGGTGATCACGGCGGCGGTGCTCTACCTGATCGGCACCCAGGTGGTGGGTCTGCTCTTCCTGCTCCTGTCGAACCTCCTCGACAGCGAGGCGGTGCTCAAGTGGCAGGTGGTCTGGCCCGCTGTGGCATCCCAGGTCATGATCACGGAGGGCACCTCGGAGTTCACCCCGTCCTGGTGGGTCGGGGCCCTGGTGCTGATCGGCTACGCGCTGGTCAGCGGAGTCGTCGGAATCCTGCTCACCCGACGGCGCGACATCGCCTGACGGCGTCTGCGACCCCGGGGCGGCAACGAGCTGGCCGTTCCGGGGTCGGGCGTCCGCTCGGCGTCCGACCCCTGGTGTTACCAGTTCGACACGGTGGGCGCAGGCGTTGCTGAACTTCTGGCATCTTCTGTGAAACCGGCCACGGGACCGAGGCGGAAATGCCTGCGGGATCGGTACGGCGTAGCCTGGGAGACGTCTAGTCCGTGCTCCTAATCGGGCGCGACGGACCCACCGCGTGCCACACAAACCCGCGTGAAAGAGGCGATTACCGGCCGTGTCGACCCAGCAGACTTCGCAGGAGAACCCACTGGCGGGTTTCGGCCCGAATGAGTGGATCGTCGAGGAGATGTACCAGCGTTACCTCGCCGACCCATCGAGCGTTGATTCGGCCTGGCACGACTTCTTCGCCGACTACCGACCGGCACCGGGAGCGGGCACCCCGCGCGGCGCCGAGTCGTCGGACAAGCCGGCCGCCGCCCCGGAGCCGGACGGTCAGCCGGAGGCAGCCGCCACCGTCACCCAGCCGAGCGCCCCGGCCAAGCCGGCGACCACGAGCAAGTCGGCCGCCGCCCAGCCGGCGCCGGCCAAGCCCGCCGCCCCGGCCACGCCGAAGGCCGCGCCGGACAAGACGCCGGAGAAGGCCGCTGCGGCCAAGCCGGCCGCCAAGGCCGCCGCGCCGACCGCCGACGGCCCGCAGACCACGCCGTTGCGGGGCGTCGCCGCGAAGATCGTCCAGAACATGGACGCCTCGCTGAGCGTGCCCACCGCGACCAGCGTTCGCGCGGTCCCGGCGAAGCTGCTGGTGGACAACCGCATCGTGATCAACAACCACCTCGCCCGTGGGCGGGGCGGCAAGGTCAGCTTCACCCACCTGGTCGGCTACGCGATGGTGCGCGCGCTGGTCCAGCACCCCGAGATGAACAACTCCTTCACCGAGGCCAACGGCAAGCCGGCGGTGCTCCGCCCGGCACACGTCAACCTCGGCATCGCGATCGACCTCGCCAAGCCGGACGGCAGCCGCAACCTGGTGGTCCCCTCCATCAAGGGCTGCGAGCAGATGGACTTCCGGCAGTTCTGGCAGGCGTACGAGGACGTGGTCCGGCGGGCGCGGCGCAACGAGCTGACCATGGAGGACTACTCCGGCACCACCATCTCGCTGACCAACCCGGGCGGCATCGGCACCGTGCACTCGATGCCGCGGCTCATGCAGGGGCAGAGCGCGATCATCGGCGTCGGCGCGATGGAGTACCCGGCCCCCTACCAGGGGATGTCCGAGGCCACCCTCGCCGAGCTGGCGGTCAGCAAGATCATCACGCTGACCAGCACGTACGACCACCGGATCATCCAGGGCGCGCAGTCCGGCGAGTTCCTCAAGGTGATGCACGAGCTGATCCTGGGCGAGCACGGCTTCTACGACCAGATCTTCACCGCGCTGCGCATCCCGTACGAGCCGGTGCGCTGGATGCGCGATGTCGCTGTCAACTCCGAGGGTCAGATCAACAAGACCGCCCGGGTGCACGAGCTGATCCACGCCTACCGGGTGCGCGGTCACCTGATGGCCGACACCGACCCGCTGGAATTCAAGATCCGCAAGCACCCCGACCTGGACGTCCTCCAGCACGGGCTCACCCTGTGGGACCTGGACCGCGAGTTCCCCGTCAACGGCTTCGCCGGCCGGCAGCGGATGAAGCTGCGCGAGATCCTCGGCGTGCTGCGCGACTCGTACTGCCGCCGCGTCGGCATCGAGTACATGCACATCCAGGACCCGGAGGAGCGTCGCTGGGTCCAGGAACGGATCGAGCGCAAGTACGAGAAGCCGTCCGCCGACGAGCAGAAGCACGTGCTCAACCGGCTCAACGCCGCCGAGGCGTTCGAGACCTTCCTGCAGACGAAGTACGTCGGCCAGAAGCGCTTCTCGCTGGAGGGCGGCGAGTCGCTGATCCCGCTGCTCGGCGAGGTGCTGGAATCCTCCGCCGAGAACGGGCTGGACGAGGTCGTCATCGGCATGGCCCACCGGGGTCGGCTCAACGTGCTGGCCAACATCGTCGGCAAGCCGTACGAGAAGATCTTCTCGGAGTTCGAGGGTCACCTGGACCCGCGCTCGACGCAGGGCTCCGGCGACGTGAAGTACCACCTGGGTCAGAACGGCAAGTTCACCACCCCGGACGGCGAGCACGCGGTCAAGGTGTCGGTGGTGGCCAACCCGTCGCACCTGGAGGCCGTCGACCCGGTGCTGGAGGGCATCGTCCGGGCCAAGCAGGACCGGATCGACCTCAAGCTGGAGGGCTACACCGTGCTGCCGCTGGCGGTGCACGGTGACGCCGCCTTCGCCGGGCAGGGCGTGGTCGCCGAGACGCTCAACCTGTCCCAGCTGCGCGGCTACCGCACCGGTGGCACCGTGCACGTCGTGGTGAACAACCAGGTCGGCTTCACCACCGCACCGGAGTACAGCCGGTCCAGCCTCTACAGCACCGACGTGGCCCGGATGATCCAGGCGCCGATCTTCCACGTCAACGGCGACGACCCGGAGGCAGTGGTCCGGGTGGCCCGCCTGGCATTCGAATACCGGCAGACGTTCAACAAGGACGTCGTGATCGACATGGTCTGCTACCGCCGGCGCGGGCACAACGAGGGCGACGACCCGTCGATGTCCAACCCACAGATGTACAAGATCATTGATTCGAAGCGCTCGGTCCGCAAGCTCTACACCGAGGAGCTCATCGGTCGCGGTGACATCACCGTGGAGGACGCGGAGGAGCTGCTGCGCGACTACCAGGCGCAGCTGGAGAAGGTCTTCAAGGCCACCCGGGACGCCGCCTCGGCACCGCGCCAGCTCAACCGGCCGCGCCGCGAGGAGGAGCCGGAGCCGCAGGTCGACACCGCCACCGACGCGTCAGTGGTCAAGGCCATCGGCGAGGCGCACATCAACCTGCCGGAGGGCTTCACCCCGCACAAGCGGATCCAGCAGCTGCTGGACCGGCGGGCCAAGATGTCCGTCGAGGGCAACATCGACTGGGGCTTCGGCGAGATCATCGCGCTCGGGGCGCTGCTGCACGACGGGGTCACCGTCCGGCTCGCCGGGCAGGACTCCCGCCGCGGCACGTTCGTCCAGCGGCACGCCTCGGTGGTCGACTCCCGCACCGGCGACGACTACCTGCCGCTGAAGTCGCTCACCGGCGATGGCGACCGCTCCCGGTTCTTCGTGCACGACTCGCTGCTCAGCGAGTACGCGGCGATGGGCTTCGAGTACGGCTACTCGGTGGAGAACATCAACGCCCTCGTCGCCTGGGAGGCCCAGTTCGGCGACTTCGTCAACGGCGCCCAGTCGGTGATCGACGAGTTCATCTCGTCCGGTGAGGTGAAGTGGGGCCAGCGCTCCGCCATCACCCTGCTGCTGCCGCACGGCCACGAGGGTCAGGGCCCGGACCACACCTCCGGCCGGCCCGAGCGGTTCCTGCAGATGTGCGCCGAGGACAACATGCGGGTGTCCATCCCGACGACCCCGGCGAACTACTTCCACCTGCTGCGCCGCCAGGCCCTGTCGCCCAAGCGCAAGCCGCTGGTGGTGTTCACGCCGAAGTCGCTGCTGCGGCACAAGCTCTGCGTCTCGTCGGTGGAGGACTTCACCACCGGCACCTTCCAGCCGGTGCTGCGCGACACGGCCGCCCCGGCACCGGAGGCGGTGAAGCGGGTGCTGCTCTGCTCCGGCAAGGTCTACTACGACCTGTTCCAGGCCCGGCAGGATCGCGGCGTCACCGACACCGCGATCCTCCGGCTGGAGCAGCTGTACCCGCTGCCGGTGGAGGAGATCCGGGCCGCCCTCGCGCAGTTCCCGAACGCCGAGGACTTCGCCTGGGTGCAGGAGGAGCCGGCCAACCAGGGTGGCTGGTCATTCGTCGCGCTCAACCTGCTGGAGCACCTCACGGACGTTCGGCTGCGGCGGATCTCCCGCCCGGCCGCCGCCGCTCCGGCGGTCGGCTCGGCCAAGACCCACGAGGTCGAGCAGAACGCGCTGATCGAGGCGGCTCTCCCCCGCCCGTGACCTGACCTGAGCACGGAAGCCGGGGTAGGGCCGTTTCACCACGGTCCTGCCCCGGCTCTCGTAGGTCCCGCCAGCCGGTTGACCATCCACCCACCACCCGCCCGGCCCGTGCCGGGCCGAGCACGAGGACGTACCCATGTACTTCACCGACCGTGGCATTGAGGAGCTGGTCGAGCGCCGGGGCGAGGAGCAGGTGACCCTGGAGTGGCTCGGCGAGCGGCTGCGCGACTTCGTCGACCTCAACCCCGACTTCGAAACTCCCATCGAACGCCTGGCCACCTACCTCGCCCGCCTGGAGGACCCCGACGACGAAGACGCCTGACCCCGTTCGGCACCCGGTGATCAAGAAACTTCGGTCACGATGGGGGCCGGGGCTGACGCAAACTTCTTGATCAACGGGCAGGGGGTGGGAACGTGGCTCGGAGTGTTTACCTGACCAGCGTGGGGTCCGGCGGGGGCAAGTCGACGATTGCCCTCGGGCTGGCGGAGTTGCTGTCCCGCCAGGTCGGGCGGATCGGCGTGTTCCGGCCGTTGGTGGCGGACACCGGCCAGGACCCGATCCTCGCCCTGCTGAGCGAGCGCTATCGCGTCGAGGTGCCGCTGTCCGAACTGGCCGGGGCGAGCTACGCCGAGGCTTCGGCACTGGTCGCCGACGGCCGACGGGAGCAGCTCATCTCCGCCATCGTCGAGCGCTACCGGGCGGTGGAGCGGCAGTGCCCGGCGGTGGTCGTGGTGGGCAGTGACTTCGACGAGCCGGGCGACCCGGCCCACCCCCGGGAGCTGGCGTTCAACGCCCGGCTGGCCACCGAGTTCGGCAGCGTGGTGGTGCCGGTCGTGGACGGCTTCGGGCAGGAGCCGGCGGCTGTCGCGTCGGCGATGCGGGGGGCGTACCACGATCTGGCCGACCTCGGCGCGACGGTGCTCGCGGTGATCGCCAACCGGGTCACCGAGCCGATGACGCTGCCCGAGCTGCCGGTCCCCGCGTACGCCATCCCCGAGGTGCCGAGCGTGTCCGCGCCGACGGTGGCCGAGGTGGCGACGGCCCTCGGCGCCACCCTGCTGGCCGGGGACGACGCCGCGCTCGGTCGCGACGTGCTGGACTTCGTGGTCGGCGCGGCACACGTGCCGACCCTGCTGGGCCACCTCACCGAGGGCGCCCTGGTGATCACCCCCGGGGACCGGGCCGACCTGCTCGTCGCCGCGAGCGCCGCGCACGTGGCCGGACAGGTGTCGGTGGCCGGACTGGTGCTCACCCTCGGCGAGCAGCCCGACCCCAGGGTCATGCGGCTGGTGGAGGGGCTCAACACCGGGTTGGCGGTGCTCTCCGTACGCAGCGACAGCTACGACACGGTGGCCGCGTCCAGTCGCATCGAGGGCCGGCCCAGCGCGACCAATCCCCGCAAGGTGGAGGCCGCGCTCGGCGCGTTCGAGCGCTGTGTGGACACCGACGACCTGGCCCGTCGGCTGCGGGTCAGCCGGTCGGCGCGGGTCACCCCACTGATGTTCGAGAACGAGCTGATCGACCGTGCCCGCTCGAAGCCCCGGCACCTGGTGCTGCCGGAGGGCACCGACGAGCGGGTCCTGCGCGCGGCGGAGATCCTGCTACGGCGTGGAGTGGCCGAGCTGACGGTGCTCGGCCGGCCGGACGACATCGCCCGACGCACCCGGGAGCTGGGCATCGACCTCGGCGACGTGCGGGTCGTCGACCCGGGGGCCAGCGAGTGGCGCGACGACTTCGCCGCCGAGTACGCCCGGCTGCGCGCCCACCGCGGCGTCACCGCCGAGTTGGCGCACGACATCGTCGCGCAGCCGAACTACTTCGGCACGCTCATGGTGGCCACGGGCCGAGCCGACGGCATGGTCTCCGGCGCCACCCACACCACCGCCGCGACCATCCGGCCAGCGTTCGAGATCATCCGTACGCTGCCGGACGTCTCGGTGGCCTCCAGCGTCTTCTTCATGCTGCTCGCCGACCGGGTGCTGGTCTACGGCGACTGCGCGGTCAACCGCGACCCGGACGCGGCCCAGCTCGCCGACATCGCGATCTCGTCGGCCGACACCGCCGCCCGGTTCGGCATCGAACCCCGGGTGGCCATGCTGTCGTACTCGACCGGCAGCTCCGGCGCGGGCGCCGACGTGGAGAAGGTCGCCGCGGCCACCGCGCTGGTCCGGCAGCGCCGGCCCGACCTGCTGGTCGAAGGGCCCATCCAGTACGACGCGGCGATCGACCCGGCGGTGGCGGCCACGAAGCTGCCCGACAGCCCCGTCGCCGGGCACGCCACGGTCTTCATCTTCCCGGACCTGAACACCGGCAACAACACGTACAAGGCGGTGCAACGCTCGGCCGGGGCGGTCGCCGTCGGCCCGGTCATGCAGGGCCTGCGGCGGCCGGTGAACGACCTGTCGCGGGGTGCCACAGTGCCGGACATCGTCAACACCGTGGCGATCACCGCCATCCAGGCGGCCACCGAGGAGGCGTCGTGAGTCGGGTGCTGGTGCTCAACTGCGGGTCGTCGTCGGTGAAGTGGCGCCGCTACGACGGGGACCAGGCACTCGACCACGGCACCGTCGAGCGGATCGGTGAGCCCGGTGGCGGCCCGGCGGACCACGCCGAGGCGGTACGGCAGATCCTGGACGGGCTGGACCTGACCGGGCTGACGGCGGTCGGACACCGGGTGGTGCACGGTGGCGGGACGTTCAGCGCGCCGGTGCTTGTCGACGACGCGGTGTTGGCCGCGATCAAGGATCTGGTGCCGCTCGCCCCGCTGCACAACCCGGCCAACCTGGCCGGCATCGAGGTGGCCCGCGCGGCACTGCCCGACGTGCCGCAGGTCGCCGTCTTCGACACCGCGTTCCACCACACCCTGCCGGAGGCCGCCGCGACGTACGCGATCGACCGGGACACCGCCGAGCGGTACGACATCCGCCGGTACGGCTTCCACGGCACCTCACACGCGTACGTGTCCCGGCGCACCGCCGAGCTGCTGGGCCGCCCGTACGAGCAGGTCAACACGATCACCCTGCACCTGGGCAACGGGGCCAGCGCCTGCGCGGTGGCGAACGGCCGCAGCGTCGCCACCTCGATGGGCATGTCCCCGTTGCAGGGGCTGGTGATGGGCACCCGCAGCGGCGACGTGGACCCGACCGTGATCTTCCATCTGCGCCGGGAGGGCGGGCTGTCGGTGGACGACATCGACGACCTGCTCAACCACCGCAGCGGCCTGCTCGGGCTGACCGGCGTCAACGACATGCGCGAGGTGCTCGAACGCCGGGCCGCCGGTGACCGGGCGGCGGCGCTGGCCTTCGACGTGTACTGCCGGCGCATCACCGAGTACGTCGGGGCGTACTACGCGCTGCTCGGCCGGGTCGACGCGATCACCTTCACCGCCGGGGTCGGCGAGCCCTGAAACCCATGGTCAGCGGCCTGCGCCGTCGGTCCGGTCCACCTCGAAGTGGTAGCACTTTCCACCGCCAGGCACGGTCGGAAACCGGCGA
>NZ_JBEZEH010000158.1:0-17624 GCF_040648775.1 Micromonospora sp. NPDC049089 | reverse complement strand
GACCAAGGTCGATCTGTACCGCTCGCAGCGGCGCGGCGGCAAGGGCGTCAGCGGCGCCACGCTGCGGCAGGACGACATCGTCAGCCACTTCTTCGCGGCCTCGGCGGCCACGTGCCGAAGGCTGACGGCCTCCAGGCCCTGATCCGCGGCGACCCGCATCAGCGCGTCCGCGATGAGGGTGCGTCGCTCCTGGTGATCGACCTTCTTGGGCATGGCCTCGATCGTTTCACAGTGGGTGGCCCGAGACTCCGCCAGCGCGGTGGTCACCGGCTGGCGGTCTGGCTCACCGGAGTGCCCCGCGCGCTGCGCAGCAGGCCGTCCGGGTCGTCGGCGTACAGTCGCAGCTCGTTCACCGGCGTGGACCCGGCCCTCGGCAGGTCGAAGGTCAGCGGCCGGCGCAGCAGAACGTCGATGCTGGTCTGGCTGCCGACCGAGATGGACACCACCCGCCGGTCGCCCTCCTGCTCGACCTGCACGGATCTGCTCGACGGCAGCGATCGGTAGCGCTTGCGCAGCGCCTCGACGTCCGTCCACGGGATCCAGATGTCGATGCCCGAGCTGAGCCGCACCCGCAGGCCCCGGTCGCCCACGACGTGGGGGTGGATCGTCATGCTGGCGAACAGGCCGATCATCCAGAGCAGACCCCAGATGCCGAGGCCCAGAACGATCCAGCGGGCGGGCCGCCACGGCACCACGTGGGTGACCACCACGTCGAAGATCGGGATCTCCACGACCGACAGGCCGATGAAGATGCCCAGGATCGGCTTGACCACGCCGAGGTAGCCGAACGGCTCGTCGCCGGGCCCCAGCGGCAGTGGACGACGTCGCGCCCACACGTACAGGCTGCGCCACGTCGCGGCCTCGGCCTCGGCCGCCCGACGCAGCAGCGGGCCCACCCGCGCCCTGGTCGGTGTCGTCGTGTCGGTCATGGTCGTCCTACTCGCTCGGGGGTCGACGGTCCGTGCGGCGTGACGGTTCCGACGCCGCCGTCCACTGTGACGAGCTGCCCGGTGGTGATGGTCCGGGTGGCGTCCGGCACGCAGATGACGGCGGGAATGCCGTACTCACGGGCCACTGTCGGGCCGTGCGCCATGATCGCGCCGGTCTCGGTGACCAGCGCCGCCGCGGTGAGGAACAGCGGGGTCCAGCCGGGGTCCGTGGTCGCGGCCACCAGGACCTCGCCGGGCTCGACGTGGGCGGTGCCCGGGTCGTGCACGACCCGGGCGGGGCCGGTCACCCGGCCCGCCGATGCGCCCACTCCGGCGAGCGTCCCGTCGCCGGTCGATGCCGCCGGCAGGACGGTCTCGACATCCGTACCGTCGGAGAGCAGTGCCACCGGCACGGTTCGACGCCGCAGCTCCCGGCGGTGCACCGCCCGCCGGGCGGTGACGGTGCCGCGCAGATCAACACCCTGGTGTACGGCGGTGTGCACCTCGTCGAGGGTCAGGAACATGATGTCGTCGGGCTGGTCCAGCAACCCGTGGGCGTGCAGGTCGGCGCCGATGAGCAGCAGTTGGCGACGGGTCTCGCGCAGCGGGTACAGCCCGGCGAACTTGCCGGCCTCGCGCAGGCCGGCCAACGACCGCGCGCGGCGCAACAGGAAACCGGCGAGCCGGCCCCGCACCGGCCGCCGACGGCGCGCTCGGGTGACCAACTCCTCCAGCGCTGTCTCCGCCGCTGAGGCGGCCCGCTGGAAGCGCTGGTCGGGGCCCTGTTGCGGATCGGTCACCCGCAGGTAGTTGGCGACCGCGGCGAAGACCGGCGTGGGGTCCTCCGCCCAACGCGGCACCCCGAGGTCGACTTCGGCGACGCCCCGGTGCCCGTACACGTCCAGGAAGGCCGCCATGCCGATGTCGGGCAGCGTCCCGTGCAGGTGGCGTGCGGCCAACTCGGCCGGCGGGGTGTCGAGGAGAAGCCGGCGGTGGTCGCCCACGCCCTGGGCGAGCCGCCACAGGGCCAGGTCCATCTCGATGGTGACGTTGTGCGGCATGCCGCCCAGCACGGTGTGGATCTCGTCCGGGCCGGCGACGCCCTTGAGCAGCGCGGTCGGCAGGGCGGCGGCGAGCATCCCGGCGACGATCGGCCACATGATCGCGTCGGCGGTGTCGTCGGCGTCGGCGTCCTGCGCCTGCACGAAGCGCAGCCGGTCACCGGTGGTACGCAGGTCGGCGGGGGCGGCTGAGCTCACCCTCAGCTGCTCGACCGCCTCGAACATCCGGGTCCGCGCGGCCTCGGGACGGGCCAGCGCCCGCAGGATCCCCGCCACCGCGCGACGGGCCGTCCGCAGCGACGCGGCTCCCGATGCCCCACCGCGCCGGTCGCCGCCGCTGGTCGGGGCGAACCGGGGATCCGCCAGCACGTGCTGCATCACCGCCTGGGCGCGCGGCCCGAAGTCGACAGCCAGGAGCTTCACCAGCCGTTTGCGGGACGACCGGTCGCGGGCCAGGTCGGTCAGGTCGCCGTAGAGGCGACCGCCGATGTCGACGATCTCGACACGTACCCCGAGCGCGGCGAGCATCGCGGCGATCTGCCTGCGCAGTGTCGACATGCCCATCGGGGTGACCGGTTGCAGCATGCCCTGGACGTGCCCGAACTCCAGGTAGACGCGGGGGAGGGGCTTCTCGCTGGACGGTGGGGCGGGGAACAGGCTGGTGATGGGCCGGGACTGGAGGAGCCACAGCACGTCCTCCGCGTCGATCGCCCACTCGACATCCTGTGGGCAGCCGAAGTGGGCCTGCAACCGCTCGCCGGTGGCGCGGAGGCGGGCCAGTTGCGGGGACGTCAGGCATCCGGCCTCGGCGCGCGTGATGTCGTCGAGAATGTAGTGGTCGACGGCGGCGGCGCCGTCCACCACTGTGGTGCCGAGGCCGGCAGCGGCGTCGACGGCCATCTCGTCGCGGCGCCCGGTCAGCGGGTTCGCGGTGAACAGCACTCCCGCCACAGTGGGTCTGACCATGCGCTGCACGACGACGGCCATCCGCACTGTCCGGGAATCAATGCCGCGGGCGTCGCGGTAGGCGGTCGCCCGGTCGCTGTGCAGCGAAGCCCAGCATTTCTCGATGGCGGCGATCAGCTCGTCGGTGCCGGTGACGTCGAGGACGGTGTCCTGCTGCCCGGCGAAGCTCGCGTCCGGGAGGTCCTCGGCGGTCGCGCTGGAGCGCACCGCCACCGGGCCCGCGCCGAGCCGCTGGTACGCGGCGACGACCTCGGCGGTGGGGACGACGCCGAGCCGGTGTGCCTCGGTGGTGACGCAGAAGCCGTCGGGGACCTGATCGCCGTGCCGGATCAGCTCGCCCAGCCCGGCCGCCTTGCCCCCGACCAGGGCGGTCATGGCGTCGGTCACCTCGGACAATGCGATCACGTGCATGGGAGCCCACTCTCGTTGCAATACAACTGCATTGCATCTGACGGTATCTCGTTTGCGATTCGAGTGCAATGTCAAGGCTGTGGGGGTGCCACCTCGGAGCCGGGAGGTTGCCCGGATCTGCCATGCTCGGCCCGGTGACGACCGGTCGCCCCACCCGATCCCGCTCCCACCGCCGCCCTCGAAGCCGTGCCATCCGCATCCTGCTCGCGCTCGTCGCGGTGGCGGCCCTCGTGGGTGTCGCGGTGGTCGCGGTGCCGATGCTGCGACCGGCCGGTCCGCGCCCGCTCTTCCAGATGCCGGTGACCTGCGGCGAGACGTGGCAGCTCAGCACCTACCCCGGTCACGACGACTACGACGTCGACTTCTTCCCGGTCGAGGGCGAGACGTGGGGGCGGCCGGTGCTCGCGTCGTACGCCGGCACTGTCACAGTGGCGGGCATCAACGGCTCGCTGGGCGGCCGCAACCCGGAGAACCCGGAAGGCCCGCGGGGGCGTGGCGGCGGCTACTGGGTGAAGATCGACCACGGCGGCAAGTGGGAGACGCAGTACCTGCACATGCTCGAACCACCACTGGTCACCGTCGGCCAGAAGGTGGCCCAGGGTGACCAGATCGGACGGCTCGGCAGCACCGGCAACTCCGGCGCGCCGCACCTGCACTACGAGCAGCGCAAGGGCTGGGAGAAGGTAGAGACCCACTTCGACGGCGCGCCGTCGGGCATCACCACCGACGAACGCGAACAGATCCTCCGGCGGGTGAGCAACAACTGCCCGGCCGTCTCCTGAGGAATCCGGTTTGCCCCGCACGGCTCGGGGCACTGATTCGGGAGACAGTTCCGACGCAGGGAGGAGCCGGCCATGGCCAAGGGTGATGTCGACACGTACCACGAGGACGGGCAGTGGAAGAACAAGCCGGAGGGCCACGAGCGGGCCACCAGCACGCATGACGTGAAGGCTGACGCGCAGGCCCAGGGTCGCGAGATGGCGGCCGACCGCGGCGTCGAGCACGTGATCAAGAAGCAGGACGGCACGATCGGGGAGAAGAACACCTACCCCCGCAGCCGTGACCCCCGCGACATCGAGGGCTGACAGCTCCCAGCCCCGGCGCACCGACCTCCTCGGCATGGCCGAGGAGGTCGGTGCGTTTCTGAGGGCCGAGTCCCGGGCCGGCTTTATCCCCGTACGAGAAATATGGGTGTTTTTGGGGGATATAGTCCAGCTCGGGACTGGAGTGAAAGCTGGGAGTGGGCATGTCGTTTCGGGGCCGGCGTCGTCAGAGCAGCATCGCAACGCTGGCGGTAGCCGTGACCGTGGGAGTTCTCGCGGTCGCGCCCCTCCCGGCGTGGGCGGCCGGTTCCGTCCTGTTCGATCAACCCTTCCACAACAACACAGCGAACGGCATCGGCGCTGTGGCGGTACCCGCGGTGCCCGGCCTCCTCGCCACGAACGCCGCCTGCCTGAGTGCGGCCGGCAACTCCACCAGCGGCCCGCTGCTCAGTTGCACCACCTCCACCGACCCGCAGGGCGCCGGCAAACTGCGCCTCACCCCCGCCACCATCAACCGGCAGGGCGGGGTGTTCGGAGCGGTGAGTGTGCCCACCTCGCAGGGCCTGCACCTCACCTTCAACACCTACCAGTACGGCGGCACGAACCCGGGCGCCGACGGCCTGGCCTTCGCGCTGGCCGCTGTGGACCCCGCCAACCCGAGGTCCCCGTCGACCCTCGGCCCGTCGGGTGGCTCGCTGGGCTACTCGGCGGCGTTCAACGGCGTGTCCGCGGGACTCTCCAATGGCTACATGGGCGTCGGTCTCGACGTCTTCGGCAACTTCAGCAACAGCACCTATCAGGGCACCGGCTGCACCAACCCGCCGTACATCTCGACCACCGGCGGGCGGGTCCCCGGCCAGGTCGTGATCCGCGGGCCAGGCCGCAACGGCGTCGGCTACTGCGCCATCGACAGCAGCGCAGGCAGCACCTCGGCACCCGCCCTGCCGCTACGGGCCAGCACCCGGGCCGCGTCCGTGGTGCCGGTCGAGGTCGTCATCAACACCACCTCGTCGCCGTACACCACCGACACCGGTATCACCACCCCGGCGGGCCAGTACCGGGTCAGGTTCACCCCGGTCGGCGGGGCCGCCCGGACCCTGTCAGGCATGCTTCCGGTCGTGTCGCCCAGCCTGTACCCGTCACCGACCTGGCTGAACGCCAGCGGCTACCCACGGCAACTCGCCTTCGGCTGGGTGGGCTCGACCGGCTCGGTCACCGACTTCCACGAGGTCGACAACGCTCAAGCGGTCAGCTTCAACCCCGTGCCCGACCTGAACGTGTCACAGACCAGTTCCGTCGGCGCCTCCCCGCAGCCCGGTGACCCGGTCACCTACTCGATCACCGCCGGGGTCGACGCCGGCGCCACCGAGACGTCGCCGATCTCGGTCACCCAGACCGTCCCCGCCGGTGTCGTTCCCCGCGCCGCGTACGGCTCCGGTTGGGTCTGTGCCGCACCGTCCGGCCAGACCGTCACCTGCACCAACAGCAACGGCCCGTTCGCCGGCGGCACCTCCCTGCCGCCCATCACCGTCGTCGCGACAGTCACCGGCACCGGTGTCACGCCGACGCAGATCCAGACCACGACAGTCGCTACCTCGTCGTCGATCGACGCCAACCCCGGTCTCGCCACCGGCACCACACCTGTCGCGCCGGCCACCGCGCCCAGCGGCATCACCGTCACCCCGGCCCAGAGCTCCGTCTCCGGGGGCGTCCCGGTGACCGTGAGCGGCAGCAACCTCACCGGCGCCACCGCGATCACCATCGGTACGGCCGCCGAACAGCAGGCCGGCACGTCGGTGCTGCTGGTGCCGTGCACCTCCGGCCCGGCCGCCGGCTGTTTCACAGTGAACCCCAACGGCACCCTCGCCATCTCGTCCATGCCCGCCCGGTCCGGCCCGGCGACGGTCACGGTCACGGTCATCACCCGAGGCTCGGCCGGGTCGGCGAACTTCGTCTACGCCTCCACGCCAGGCACGCCCACCACCCCCACAGCGGTCGCGGGCGTCACCAGCGCCACAGTGAGCTGGACCGCGCCGGACAACAACGGCAGCCCGATCACCAGCTACCTGATCACCCCGATCCGGGACGGCGTCACCCAACCGACCCTGACCTTCGACGCCTCCACCACCAGCCGCACCCTGACCGGGCTCACCGCAGGCTCGTCGTACGCCTTCCGGGTGGCGGCGGTGAACGCGTTCGGCACCGGGGCGGCCAGCCCACCCTCGGCGGCCGTGGTCCCGTACACAGTGCCGGGAGCGCCGACGAACACCTCGGCCACCGCCGGCACCAACGCCGCCAGGGTGAGCTGGACCGCCCCGGCCAACGGGGGGTCGCCGATCACCGGTTACACGGTGACGCCGTACCTCAACGGGGTGGCGCAGACACCCCGGGTCTTCAGCGGAACCGCAACGACCCAGATCGTCACGGGGCTGGCCGCCGGTGCCACGTACACCTTCCGGGTGGCCGCGACGAACGCCGGCGGGACCGGCCCCCAGTCGGCCCCCTCCGGGCCGGTGACGGTCAACGCGCCACCGACGCTGACCTTCCCACCGCCCCCACCCGGCAAGGCGTACGAGCCGTACCAGTACCAGCTCACGGTGACCGGCGGCACGGGCCCGTTCACCTGGTCGGTCAGCGCCGGGAGCCTGCCCGCCGGGCTGACCCTCGACCCGGTCACGGGCCTGCTCTCCGGCACGCCCACAGTGTCCGGGACGTTCCCGTTCACCGTCCGGGTGACCGACTCGTTCGACCAGTCCGCGACCCGACCGGTCGACCTGGTCATCACCCCGCTCGGTGGACTCTCCATCAGCGTCCCGGCGATCTCGGCGCTCGGCACCGTCACCTCGGGCACCACCGGCGTCTCGGGCCAACTCGGCCCGGTGACCGTCACCGACGACCGTGGCCCCTTCTCCGGCAACTGGGTCAGCGTCGTCTCCAGCACGAGCTTCACCACCGGCTCCGGCTCGGGGGGCGAGACCATCCCCAACAGCAACATCACGTACGCCTCGGGGCCCGCCCTCGCCAGCACCGGTGTCGGATCGTTCGTTCCGCAGCCCGGGGCGGTGCTGAACACCCCGCGGGTGGCCGCAGTATGGTCCGGTCAGGCGGGAGGCTCGAACTCCGCAACCTGGAACCCCACGCTGTTCGTGACCCTCCCGTCCGGGGTGGTGGTCGGCAACTACGTGTCGGTCGTGACGCACTCCGTCATCTAGCTACCCCCGCCCCGCCCCGCCCCGCCCTGCGCCCCGCGCCTCAGCCCCGACGATCATGGAGTTGTGGTGGGTGGCGAATCGGTTTTGTCGCTCTCAAATCGGGCACCACAAGTCCATGATCGACTCGCGGAACGATGCTGCCCGGCCGTTCCGGGGGAACGGCCGGGCAGATGGGGTGGTGCGGTGGGTGGGTGGTCAGGCCCACTGGGCCTGGCGTCGGCGGACGAGGTACCAGCCACCAAGGGTGACCAGCACCAGCAGGGCGATGCCGCCGACCGTGTAGACCAGCCAACTCGGCCCGCTGGACGTCGCGACAGTCATCGGCGCCGCGACGGGTAGGACGATCTTCCCGGTCGCGGTGCGTTCCACGGTGCCGCTGGCGAGCTTCGCGTGCACGTCCCACGTCCCGGCGGGCAGGGCCTGGTTGACCTCGATCCGGACCTGACCGCTCTGGCCGGGCAGGATCGTCACGCCGTTGGTCACCTTGAACGGACCGGCCTGGACCGCCGCCTTGGTCAGCGACAGGGTGCCGGTCATGTCCAGCGCACGTTCGCCGGTATTGGTGACCTTCGCGGTGACCACGGGGAACTCACCGGTGCCCGGCTCGGCGGCCAATCCTTCGATCCGGAAGTCCGTTGGCGGCTCACCACCGGGACCGATGTCGAGGTAGACCCGGATGCCCACCCGGTGGATCTGGGTGACGTTGCCGGTGCGCTCCTTCGTGCTGGTGACCTGCGCCCAGATCGCGGCGTACCGCTCGCCCTTCGACGCCTTCTTCGGCACGGCGACCTCGACCTCGACCGGTCGTCGCTCGCCCGGGTCCAGCCGCATCGTGGCGGTCTTCAGCCGGATCCACCCGCTCAGTTCGTTACCCGTACGCCCTTCGGGCACTGTGAAGGCGTTGTTCTCGACCGAAGCGGCTCCGGAATAGAACTCGATCTTCTGCACCTCGGCGGAGGTGTTCTGCACCTCGACCCGGCGGTTGATCGTCGTGCCGGGTTTCAGGTGATCCACGATGTAGACCTGGGCCCTCGGGTCCTGTACCCGACTGGCCGGGATGTCCAGCATCCGGATGCTGATCGCGGCTTCCTCGGCCGGGTCCTGTCGCTGCTCCCGCACGGCAACGGCTGGTGCCGCCGGAACCCCGAGCGCCACGAGGGCGACCGAGGCCAGCAGCACCAGCCGGCCGAGCGGCTCAGAACACCGAATGTGTCACCGTCCCGGTGTAGACACCCTGGACGGTGCCGACGGGGATGTTCACCACCAGGGTGGGGTTCCAGGTGGCGAAGTTGTTGCCGGTGCCGCCGGTGTGGGTCATCGCCGTCCGGGGAACGTTGATGATCACCTGCTGGGCCGCGGTGGGTTGGCCCGGCGTGAAGGTGCCAGTGCCGGCGGTCGCCGTGGCGGGGCCGGACCAGTACAGAACGTTGATGTTCGGGATCGTCTCTCCGGAGGAGCCGCCACCGGTGGTGAAGTCGGTGGAGATGACGCTGGCGGTCCAGTTGGGGGTGAGCGAACCTCGTTGGTCCAGCACGGTGACCGGGCCGAGCAGACCGGTGACGGTCGAGCCCTCAATGCCGTGACCGATGTTGGCCGTCGCCGGCACGGTGATCGACAGGCCACCGGCGGCGTCGACGGTGAGGGTCACGATCGTGTCGCCCGTGGTGTCCGCGGCGGCCGGTCCGGCGAGCGCGACGACGGCGGCGACGCCGGCCAAGCCCGCGAGAATCTTTCTGCGCATCGAGTCTCCTTTGTCCTAAAGAGCGCTGGGAAGCACTTAAGAGACTATCTACGCAAAACGCCCATACGGGCTGGAATAGCTCGAGCATCACCCGGTGGGCGTTCGATGATCGTGCTCGACCCTGGATGTGGTGGCGTCGTGTGTGCGTCGAGCACGAGCATTGACGGCCCCTGCGCGTGCTGGGCCCTCACGGCGGGCGCGCACGGCAAGGGCTCGGCGCCGTACCGGCCGCCGAGCCCTACGAGCGGATTCAGGCCGCGACCACGTACGGGAACGTGGCGGAACGCGCGGCCTTCGTGACCTCCGAGGTGAGGCCGGCAGTGGTGCCGGTGTTGAGGACCAGGGAGAACATCACCTCGGGCGCGTTGTCAGCGAGGGTTCGTCCGTTGCGGACCGCGAAGCCGAAGTTCGCTGCCGTGCCGACCGTGTACGACAGCAGGTCGGGGTAGAGCTGCCGGGCGACGCTCCAGCCGTACGCCTGCGGATCCGGTGCGGTGCCGTTCGCCTTGACCACCCCGGCGACCGCGTTCGCGATCTCCTCCCCGCCCTCGGCGAGGTCGTTGCCGGGGTGCCGGAAGTTGGCGGGGTCGGAGAAGTCGGTGTCGTGGGGCCAGAAGATCGGCCACATCATGGGGTGGCCGGCGCGGTTGATCTGGCGCCACCCGCCCGCGTCGGTGGCCAGCATGGTGCGGCACCACACGCCGATCTCGGTGCCGTCGCGCAGCAGCGGCTCGTCGTGGGAGACCTCGAGGACGATCGACTCGACTGTGGTGCCGGCGAAGCTGTTCTTGGCCTGGTCGACCCGCCACGCCGAGCGGTCCACCCGCGAACCGTTCTTGACCGCGCCGTTGATGGTGGCGAGTTCGTCGAGGTCGACGAAGAAGGGGTCGGCGATCCGGCCGGCCCAGATCCGGACGTTGCCGCCGGTCGTCACCTCGCCGGTTCGCCCCTCGGCGATGGGGGTGCCCATCGCGGCGTCGTCGCGGGCGTCCGCGCCGGTGAGCTCGTACAACTGGAGGGTCTGCCGGGCGCCGCCGTCCGGCTCGCCGAAGGCGAACCGGTACGTCAGGTCCTCCGCCTCGGTGCCGTTGATGTGAATCTTGATCTCGTAACGCGCCTCGGCGTGGAAGCCGCGCTTGATGTCGGCCTTGGTCACCGAGCTGTTGACGTCCATGACGAACACGGTGGCGCGGTCACCGTTGAAGACGTACAGGTCGTCGATGTACAACTGGCCGCCCTGAGCGGCCAGGGGTGTATCGAGATGGTGCGACATGAGCTCACTCCCGGGACTGCCGGATTCAGGACTAATCCGAACATAGTGGTCATGAGCCTGGCCTCCCCGCCCATCGAGTCAATCTGGTTCGAGGAGGTGGGCGAAGGTCGCTACGGCGATGGGCCGCCCGAGTGACTCCTCGGACGGCCCACGCCTTGGTGCTCGGGTGATCAGATGCGGGACCACTTCTGGTTGGCGGCGCCGAGGCAGTCCCACAGGTGCAGCTTGCCACCGTTGTTGGGGTTGGCCTCCCGTACGTCGACGCACTTGTTGGCGTTGAGGTTGACCAGATCGCCGGCGCCGTTGAGGGTGAAGCGTTGCGCGGTGTTGCCGTTGCAACTGACCAGGTTGACCTCGGTGCCGTTGGCGGTGCCGGCCCAGGCCGGGTCCATGCACTTGCCCATCGCCCGGACCGTCCCGTCGGACGCGAAGGTCCAGCTCTGGGCCGCCGTGGTGTTGCAGTCCCAGATCTGGAGCTTTGCGCCCTCGACCGGGTCCGCGCCGGGGATGTCGATGCAGCGACCGCTCTGCGCGCCCCTGATCCGGTTGGTGCCCGGAGTGGGGTCGCCCCCGCCACCCGAGGTGTAGCTGGACACCCGGACGTAGTCGACCAGCATCTGCTGCGGGAACTGGGTCGAGCCGTCGGGGTAGCCGGGCCAGTTACCGCCGACCGCGACGTTGAGGATCATGAAGAAGGGGTGGTCGAACACCCAGCGGCTGCCGCCGAGCCGAGCGGGGTCGACCCGGTGGTACTGCACCCCGTCGACGTACCAGGTTATGACGTTCGGCTCCCAGTCCACCCGGTAGGTGTGGAAGGTGTCGGCGAGCGGCGCGCCGAGGGTGCGGCTGCCAGTGATGCCGCCGGCTCCGGAGTAGCCGGGCCCGTGCACGGTGCCGTAGACGGTGTTGGGCTCCCGGCCGATGTTCTCCATGACGTCGATCTCGCCGGCGTCGGGCCACCCGCCGCCGGTGCCGAGCATCCAGAAGGCCGGCCAGATGCCCTGACCACGCGGGATCTTGATCCGGGCCTCGAACCGCCCGTACGTCTGGGTGAAGGTGGCCGCCGTCAGCAACCGCGCTGACGTGTACTCGCAGCGCCCGTAGTGGCACTGGTAGTTGGCGGGATTGTCCCGGCGGGCGGTGATGACCAGGTTGCCCTGGCCGTCGTGGACCGCGTTGCTGGTGCTGTTCGTGTAGTACTGCCGCTCGTTGTTGCCCCAGCCGCCACCGCCGGTGTCGAAGCGCCACTTGTTCTGGTCGACGGGCGTGCCGGCGGGGGAGTTGAACTCGTCCTGCCAGCTGATGGGACCGATGGCGGCCTCGGCCCGGTCGGGGTGCGCCGGGACGACGAGCGCCGTCGCGGTCGCGACGAGGGTGGCCGCCAGGAGTACGAGCGGGCGGAAGCGGAGGCTGGGCCGGGCTGTGAACACGGGAGGCTCCTCAGCGTGGGGGTGATGGAGGCGGTTTACCAGGATAGAGAGCGCTCTCTAAGCGAAGCATGTCGATATGACGTCTTTCTGTCAAGAGTGTTTCCAATATCACGACCGTCCGTTACCGCCCGATGCTGACGAGTGAGCGGCGACGTGCCGACGCCGGTCGTCGCAGTGGCATCGCTCGATGCCTCCGAGATGGACGACGCCGACCCATCGAAGGAGCTCGGCGCGGCTGAGGGTTACTCGATAGCGGTCGAATCGACCCTTCCTATTGCCGTGGGGCGTCCACGCGGGACAGGATGACGAGGCGTGCCGGAAACTTTCCCGTAACCTGCGCGCTGCTGGTCTCTGTCACAAGGAAGTGGGAGTCAGTCATGAGCGAGGCGTCGACGGCGCTGGGTGTGCGCCTCTACCCGGATCTGGTCGAGCGGGGTGGCCTGGCCCCCGCGCTGATCGAAACTGCTGCCCGCCACGGGCTCGACGTCGGCCGGGTGACCGCGCCGGAGCAGGGGCGGGCCCGGTTCACCTGCGCCGAGCTGCACTCCGACGAGGGCGTGGTGTGCGTGGGGCTGGGATCGCAGGCCCGGTACTTCATGATTGACCTGCGCGTCTCGGGAGAGGTTCTCGCCCGCGGCGACGTCATGGACCTGGTGCAGGTCGCCCAGGTGGCCGCGGCCTGGCGGGCCGGCCTGACGTTCGCCGAGCTGACCGCCCGGTTCCCGTTCATGGAGGAGATCAAGCACCGCCCCGCGCCGGTGGCCCAGGTCAGCTAGTCGGCCGGGTCGGGCAGGTCAGCAGCGCAGCCGGGGTGGCAGTGGTGACTCCGTACCGGCACTCCGGTTGAGGTAGGTCGACTGGACGAAGTCGACGAGGCGCTCCGCGTCGGTAGCGGTCGAGGCCAGTCCGAACGAGACGCGGACCGCGCCGCCCGTCGGCAGCCCCAGCGTGGTGAGGTACTGGTCGATCGTGTCGACCCCCGCCAACAGCCGCTGCCGCATCGACGTCCGGCTCATCCCGAACGCGCCCTCGGCCGCGCCCGGATTGCAGAAACAGCCGGTCCGCAGGGCGAGGCCCGCCGCTGCCGCCTCCCGCGCCACGAGCCGTTCGTCGACCAGCGTGCCGTCCGGGTGGCGGAGGTTGAAGGTCACGGTGCCACCGCGCCCCGCGCCCGTCGTCGGCCCGTACACCTGGACCAGCGGCCCGCCGGTGTCGTGCCGCAGGGTGGCCAACCGCGTCAGCAGCCACTCGGTGAGCAGGCCGACCCGGGCGTGGCCCAGGTCCACGCCGATCGAGTCGAGCCAGCGCAACCCGAACTCCACGTCCGGGATGCTCAGGAAGTTGAGCGTGCCGTCCTCGAACGCCGACTCGTCGTCCATCGGCCGGTGCCAGTCGCCCTGCACGCTCACCGCGCGGATCGTGCCGCCGGCGAACCACGGCCGGCGCAACCGGGCCAGCGCCGAACGGCGGGCCAGCAGCGCGCCGACCCCGGTGGGGTAGCCGAAGAGCTTGTACCAGCTCAGACAGACGAAATCCGGTCGGACGACGCTGAGGTCCAGCCGGTTCGTCGGCGCGAAGGCGGCCGCGTCGAGCAGCACGTCGTAGCCCCGCTGCTGGGCCAGCTCCACCCAGCCCAGCGGGTGCTGCACCCCGGAGAAGTTGCTCTGCGCCGGGTAGGCGAACAGCCCGCGACGACCGGGCCGGCCCCACCGGCGGGTCAGGCCACCCCGGCCGGCGTCGAGCGCCGCGACCAGCTCCGACTCGGCGATCCGCAGTTCCGGCCCGTTCAGCGGCAGGTAGCGTACGGACGCGCGAGCCGACCGGGCGTACTCACGGATGCCGTTGACCGAGTTGTGGTTGTCCCAGGTGAGCACCAGCGGCGCGGCCCGGCCGAAGTCGTACGCCTCGCCGACCAGCCGGCAGGCGCCACTGGCGTTCGGGGTGAAGATGACCGCGTACTCGTCCGGGTCGGCGCGGAAGAAGTCGAGCACCGCGCGTCGCGCCGACTCCACCAGCGAGCCCGCCGCCACGCTCGTGGGGTTCTCCGAGTGAGGGTTGCTGTAGAGGCCGGCGAGCAACCGGTCGTGGTGGGCGCGGACCTGCGCCTGGGCGGCCACCCCGGCTCCGGCGTAGTCGAGGTAGACCTGCCCGCCGGTGTCCAGGTGTCGGTACTCGGTGGCGCGCAGCTCGTCGATCCGGCCCGTGGCGGCGTATCCCGGCAGCGCCGTGGGGGAGGCGGGCGGCATCGGGTCAGGACCCACGACGAGGATCCCGTCGGAGCAGGACCGCCCAGGCCGCGCCCAGGAAGAGCAGCACGAAACCGCCGAGCACCAGCCAGTCGACCCACACCGGCCGGGAGAAGCTGTCGCCGTACGTGGCCAGCAGCGGCGGGCCGAGCGGGGAGCCGCCGTCGCGCCAGAGCCGCTCCACCCCGGCGGTGTGCCCCAGGCCCTCGAACGCCCACCGGTTCGACATCGCGTAGCTGAGCCACTGACCGCCGACCGCCATCGCCGGCACCGGCAGGATCGCGCCGACGAACAGCACCTGTGGGAAGCAGAGCATCGGCAGCATGAGCGTCGCCTGGGCCGCGTCGGACACGGCCGCCGAGCAGAGCAGACCGAGGGCCAGCGCCGCCGCCGAAGAGAGCAGCAGTGTCGCGTACAGGGCGGCGAAGTCGGCGCCGCCGACCGGCGGCAGCCGGTCCATGCCGCGCAGCACCCCGAGCAGGGCCAGGTCCACCAGGGCCAGCAGCGGCAGCAGCACCGCCACCTTCGCCAACAGGTACGGGACCAGCCGGACCCCGGCCAGCCGCTCCCGGCGCAGGATCGGCAGCTCGGTGCAGATCTGGAGGAGCCCGTAGGTCAGCCCGAAGAAGAAGCCGCCGAACGCGATCCAGAACAGGATCATCACGGTCACCGTCGGGCTGGGTCTGGTTGGCTCGAACGCCCCCGGGCGGAACAGCAGCGCGAACATGCCGAGCACCATCAGCGGCGAGCCGAGCAGGATCGCCAACGTCAGTCGGTTGCGGACGACGATCTCCGTGTTGCGCGCGGTGAGCACCGCCCACTGGCGCAGCCGGCCGACGCGCCGGGACGGCGTCGCGGCGACGTCACCCCCGTCGGGAGGACGGGGCGGCTGTTCGGCCGCGCGCCGCTCGGCGAAGCGATCGGGCCACTCGGCCGGCTGCGTCGCTTCGTCGAGCCGGAGGTGCACCTCGGCCAGGGACCGCAGGCCGAAGAACTCCCGGGCGGCGGTCGGGGTGCCGGTGAACGCCAACCGGCCCTGACGGGTCAGCACGACGACACTGTCGCAGTGGTCCACGTCGGTGACCTGGTGAGTGGTCAGCACGACTGTGGTGCCCGTGTCGGCGAGCGCGCGGAGCACCCGGAGCAGCTCCACGGCGATCGCCGGGTCCAATCCGGAGGTGGGCTCGTCCAGGAAGAACACGCCGGGTCGGGTGAGCAGCTCGACGGCGATGCTGGCGCGCTTGCGTTCACCGCCGCTGAGCAGGCCGACCGGCGTGGCGGCCCGGTCGGTGAGTCGCAGCTCGGCGAGCACCTCCGCGACCCGGTCATTGATCTCGGCCGGCCCAGCGGTGGAGGGCAGGCGCAGTCGGGCCGCGTACCGCAGGGTGCGGGCCAGGGGCAGCTCGCGGTGGATGATGTCGTCCTGGGGAACGACACCGATGGTGCCTGCCATGGTGTTGCCGGCGTACGTGACGGTGCCCGCCACCGGGCGCTGCACCCCGGAGAGGATCTCCAGCAGGGTGGTCTTGCCGGCGCCGCTGGCACCGATGATCGCGACCAGCTCGCCCGGCGCGATGCTCACCGAGATGTCGGTCAGGATCTGGCGACCGCTCCGGACGCTCTGGCCCAGCCCCTGAGCGGCGATGCTGACACCGGCACGTGGGGGAGACGTGGTCTGCTCGGTCGTCATGTCGAGTGCTCGATCCGGTCGGGAGTGGTCCGCCTGAATATCGTGCCTCGCCGATGTTACTGAGCGGCCGCGCAGTGCGCCCGGAGTGGACGGTCAGCGACAGTCGTCCGTTCAGCCGGTGGTGGTCCGTGCCTGTGCCGGCACCTGGAGGAGGTCGAGGCAGTTGCGCCACAACGTCTCCAGCTGGGTCGGATCGTTGAGCAGCTTCGCGAGCAGGACCCGCCCCTCGATCTGCGCGACTATCGATCGGGCGGCCTCCCGGCTGTCGACCGACGGGCCCGCCAGGCCGCGCTCCTTGGCCTCGGCGACGACCTGCTCGATGAGGCCGATCTGCTCCTCGAAGATCTCCTGGAGTCGACCGCGGATCTCCTCGGCCTGGTTGCTCAGTTCGAGGGCGAGGTTGCCGAACAGGCAGCCCGCGACCACTCCGGCTCTCTGCTGGCCGACGCGCTGGACCTCCTCGGTGGCCTCGAACAGGTCCCGGAGTCGCTGTAGCGGGTCGCGCTCGCTGCCGAGCAACTGCTCCCACTGGCGGCGCTGGGTGACCCAGTGCTCGTCGATGACGGTGCGGGCGAGCGCCTGCTTGGACTCGAAGAAGTAGTAGAAGCTGCCCTTCGGCACGCCCGCCGCCGCGCAGATCTCGGCGACCCCGAGCGCCGTGTAGCCGCGCTGCTCGATGAGCGTGGCGGCAGCGTCGAGGATTTTGTTCTTCGCGTCACTGGTTCGACCCATGTCTCGACGATACACGACCGGTCGGCTAGCGTTTAGTCGACCAGTCGTCTAGTGAAGGTGGTTTCCTCATGAACAGCAGTCAGGGCCAGAAGGTCGTCGTGATCACCGGCGCTTCCCAGGGCATCGGCGCCGGCCTCGTGGACGCCTACCGCAAGCTGGGGTACGGCGTCGTGGCAACCTCTCGGTCGATCGGCGCGTCCGACGACCCGGAGATCGTCACGGTCCGGGGTGACATCGCCGAGGCCGACACCGCGGAGCGGGTGGTGCGTGCCGCAGTGGACCGGTTCGGGCGGATCGACACCCTGGTGAACAACGCCGGCGTCTTCGTCGCCAAGCCATTCACCGACTACACCGACGAGGACTTCGAGCAGGTCACTGGGATCAACCTCGCCGGGTTCTTCCACCTCACCCAGCGCGCGATGCCGCACCTGCTGGCCAGCGGGGCCGGTCACGTCGTCAGCATCACAACGAGCTTCGTCGACCAGCCCAACTCGAACGTCCCGTCGGTGCTCGCGTCATTGACCAAGGGTGGCCTCAGCTCGGCGACCAAGTCGCTGGCCATCGAGTACGCCGGTCGCGGTGTCCGGGTCAACGCCGTCGCACCCGGCGTCATCAAGACCCCGATGCACCCGGTCGAGACGCACCAGACGCTCGCGGGTCTGCACCCGGTGGGTCGGATGGGCGAGACCAGCGACGTCGTCGACGCCGTGGTCTACCTCGAGTCCGCACCGTTCGTCACCGGCGAGATCCTGCACGTCGACGGCGGGCAGAACGCCGGTCACTGATCCCGCCACACCGAGCAGGCCGCCCACCGATGTGTGGGGGCACCGACGTCTCCGTCGGCCCGTCCACGGTGAACAGCAGAGCGACGGCCAACGCCAGCGCGCCGG
>NZ_JBEZEH010000157.1:0-17736 GCF_040648775.1 Micromonospora sp. NPDC049089 | reverse complement strand
CCCCGCCGCCCCCGGTCACCGACATCCTGGGGAGGAGTTTGATCATGGAGGTAGGGGAGTTACTCACCGGCCTGTACAGCGAGCAGGGCAGACAGGACCCGTACCCGTGGTACGCGGAACTGCACCGGCTCGGCCCGATCAGCGCGGTGCCGGCGCGCGCCGAGCACCGTACGGTGGCCGCGGTCGCTGTCGGCTACGACCTTGTCGACGGGTTGCTGCGCGATCCGGAATGGACGAAACAGCCGCCGCCGGGCTGGGAGGAGCAGGAGATCCTGCGGACCTTTCAGACCTCGATGATGTTCGTCAACCCGCCCGATCACACCCGGATGCGGCACGTCTTCTCCCGCACCTTCACGCCACGCCGGCTCGGCGCGCTGGAACCGGTGATCCTGCGCGTGGTCGACGAGCTGCTGGACCGGATGGCGGACGCCGGGGATGGCGTGGTCGACTTCGTGGCCGACTTCGCGTACCCGATTCCGGCCCTGGTGATGGCCGAGTTCGTCGGCATCCCGGCCGCCGATCTGCCGTGGTACCGCGAGCGGGTGGAGTGGATCGACGAATTCCTGGACGTGGCGGGGAAGACCCCGCAGCGGCTGGCTGCGGCCAACACCGCCGCTGAGGAGTTGCGGGCCTTCTACCGGGAGTTGATCGGGCACCGCCGCCGGCTGCCCGGGGACGACCTGCTCAGCGCGTTGGTCGAGGCGCTCGACTCCGGGGAGGTGGAGCTGACCGAGGAGGAGTTGGTCAGCAACCTGATCGTGCTGTTCAACGCCAGCTTCGTCACCACCGTCTACATGTTCAGCAACGGGCTGCCGCTACTCCTGGCCCACCCGCGGACGCTCGCGGCGCTGCCCACCGACGCCACGCTGGCGCAGGGCTGCGTCGACGAGGTGCTGCGGTTGGCGAGCCCTGTGCACTTCCTGGCCCGCGCCGCGCCGGCCGACACCGTGCTGCACGGCGTGCCGGTCGCCGCAAACGACAACGTGCTGATCATGATCGGCGCGGCCAACCGCGATCCGGCCCGTTTCCCGGCCCCGGACACCTTCGACCCGACCCGTCCCGGCCCGCCGTCGCTGGCCTTCGGGGTGGGTCTGCACTTCTGCCTCGGCGCGGCGGTGTCGCGGTTGGAGGGTCGCCTCGCGCTGCCCCGGCTGTTCGCCAGGTTCCCCGCGCTGACGGTCACCGAGACACCGACGTTCAGCGGCAGCCTGTTCCTGCGTGGCATCGACAAGCTGCTGGTCAGCACCGGCGGATAGGAGCGACATGGCAGCACACCCGGAGGTGGCCGCGTACCGGGCGGCCCGCGCCGCGGCCGGCGCCCCACCGCTGTACGCACAGACCCTCTCCGAGGCGCGCGCCGCGGACCTGGCCGCGATCCGCGCCGGCAGCGGCGCGGTCGAGCCGGTGACCGAGGTACGCGACGAGCGGATCCCCGGCCCCGCCGGGGAGTTGCCGCTGCGGGTGTACCGACCGGCCGGGTCGGGTCCGCTGCCCACCCTGCTGTACTTCTTCGGCGGCGGGTGGACGCTCGGCAGCATCGACACCGCCGACGGCATCTGCCGGCGGCTGGCCAACGCGGTGCCCTGTCAGGTGATCACCGTCGGCTACCGCCTCGCCCCGGAGCACCCCTTCCCGGCGGCGGTGCACGACTGCCACGCCGCCACCTCGTGGATCGCCCGGCACGCCGACGAGCTGGGCGCCGACCCGACCCGACTGGCTGTCGGTGGGGACAGCGCCGGTGGGAACCTGGCCGCCGCGGTCACCCTGCTCAGCCGTACGGACGGGCCGCCGCTCGCCGCGCAACTGCTGGTCTACCCGAACACCGACCAGAGCGGCGAACCGGCCGGGGACGAGGACCCGGCGCTGTTCAACCGCCGTTCGGTCGTCTGGTACCGGAGGAACTACCTGGTCGACCCGGCCCACGCGAGGGACCCGCTGGCCTCGCCGCTGCTCGCCGAGGACCTGTCCGGGCTGCCGCCGGCGCTGGTGATCACCGCCGAACTGGATCCCCTGTGCGCCGAGGGGCAGCGGTACGCCGATCGGCTGCGCGACGCCGGCGTGCCCACCCGGCTGGCGCACTACCCCGGCATGATCCACGGGTTCTTCGCCATGCCGGGTACCTTCACCGACGGGCGGCACGCGCAGGAAAGCGCGGCGGTCTTCCTCCGCGAGCGCTTCGGACTGCCGGCCTCGGCGGGCTCGGGCGAGGCGGCCGGCGTGGCCGCGGCGGGACCCGGCGATGGGTGAGCGGGGGTTGGCCGACCGGCCGGCCGTGTCGCTCGCCGACTACGCCGAGCGCGCCCGGGCCGTGCTGCCGCCGGACGTGTGGGACTACCTGGCCGGCGGCAGCGCGTCGGAGGTGACCCTCGCCGCGAACCGTCGCGCGTTGGACCGGGTCGCGGTGCTGCCCCGGGTGCTGCGCGGCGTGGACACCGTCGACCTCGGCGCCCACCTGCTCGGCCGTCGGTACGCCATGCCGGTCGGGGTGGCGCCGATGGCGTACCAGCGGCTCGTGCACCCGGACGGAGAGCTCGCTCTGGCCGCGGCGGCCGGCGCGGCCGGGATCCCGTACCTGGCCAGCACGCTGGGCAGCACCCCCATCGAACAGGTCACCCGGGCGGGGGCGGACGTCTGGTTCCAGCTCTACTGGCTGCGCGACCGGGCGCTCGTCCGCGACCTGCTGGACCGGGTCGTCGCGGCCGGCTGCCGGGCGCTGGTGGTCACAGTGGACGTCCCGGTGCTCGGCCGACGCCCCCGGGACCTCCGCAACGCGTTCCGGCTGCCGACCGAGGTGGTCGCCGCGAACCTCCCCGACGGTCGAGACGCGTTGGCGCACTCCGGCGCCCCCGGGGTGTCCGCGATCGCCGCGCACACCGCCGCGTCGTTCGCGCCGGCGCTGCGCTGGGCGGACCTGGCCTGGCTGCGCGAGCAGGTCGACCTGCCGCTGGTGGTCAAGGGGCTGCTGGACCCTCGCGACGCGACCGAGGCGGTACGGGTCGGCGCGGACGCGGTGGTCGTCTCCAACCACGGCGGGCGGCAACTGGACGGCTCACCGGCGAGCGTCACCATGCTGCCGGAGGTCGTCGACGCGGTCGGGGACGGCTGCCAGGTGCTGCTGGACAGCGGCATCCGTTGCGGCACCGACGTGCTGCGGGCGCTGGCGTTGGGTGCGGCCGGGGTGCTTGTCGGCCGACCGCTGCTCTGGGCGCTGGCCGTCGGTGGCGAACCGGCCGCCCGGGACGCGTTGGGGCTGCTCGCCGCCGAGCTGACCGACGCGCTCACCCTGGCCGGCTGCGCCGACGTGGTGGCGGCCGGCCAGCTGCGCACCCTCGGGGTGGGCTGAGGGATGAGCGCTGCCGAACCGGTCGACCTGACCGTCGCCGACCTGCACCCCGCGCTGGGCGATCCGGCGCTGACTTCGATGAACTTCCTCAACGAGGTGTCCGAGCGGCACCCGACGGCGGTGTCCCTCGCGGCCGGCCGGCCGTACGAGGAGTTCTTCGACGTCGCGGCGGTGCACCGGCACCTGGACACCTTCCACCGGCACCTCGTCGACGACCTGGGGCACCGACCCGAGCAGGCCCGGCGGCTGCTGCTGCAGTACGGCCGGACCAAGGGCATCGTGCACCACCTGATCGCCCGCAACCTCGCCGTCGACGAGGGGATCGCCGTCGACCCGGAGGACGTGGTGGTGACCGTCGGCTGCCAGGAGGCCATGTTCCTGGTGCTGCGGGCGTTGCGGGCCGGGCCGGCGGATGTGCTGCTCGCGGTCTCCCCGACCTACGTCGGCCTGACCGGGGCGGCCCGGCTGGTGGACCTGCCGGTGTGGCCGGTCGCCGGTGGGCCGACCGGGGTCGACCTGGCCGACCTGGCCGCCCAGGTGCGCCGGGCCCGGGCCGCAGGGCTGCGGCCGCGCGCCTGCTACCTGATGCCGGACTTCGCCAACCCCTCCGGCGTCAGTATCGACACCGCACACCGGCAACGGTTGCTGGACCTGGCGGCGCAGGAGGATCTGCTGCTGCTGGAGGACAACCCGTACGGACTGTTCCACAGCGACGACGGGCCGCGCCCGCCCACCCTGAAGGCGTTGGACACCGGCCGGCGGGTCGTCTACCTCGGCTCGTTCGCCAAGACCGTGCTCCCCGGGGCGCGGGTCGGCTACGTCGTCGCCGACCAGCGGGTCGGCGGCCCGGGCGGGCGGGTCGGCACGCTCGCCGACCAGCTCGCCATGATCAAGAGCATGGTCACCGTGAACACGTCACCCATCGCGCAGGCGGTGATCGGCGGCCGGCTGCTGGAGCACGGATGCAGCCTGGTCGCCGCCAACACCCGGGAGCGGTCCGCGTACACCAGGAATCTGCGCCACCTGGTGGCCGGCCTCACCCGGCGCTTTCTGGCTCAGCCGGCTCAGCCGGAGCACCCGGACCAGCCCGGGGTGCGGTGGACGGTGCCGGCCGGCGGGTTCTTCGTGGTGGTGACAGTGCCGTTCCCGGTCGACGACGCGTTGCTGGACCGATCGGCGCGCGACTACGGGGTGCTGTGGACGCCGATGGCGCACTTCTACGACGACACTGCGCCGGTGTGCGCGTTGCG
The DNA here is from genome assembly GCF_040648775.1 of Micromonospora sp. NPDC049089. Taxonomy (NCBI): domain Bacteria; kingdom Bacillati; phylum Actinomycetota; class Actinomycetes; order Micromonosporales; family Micromonosporaceae; genus Micromonospora; species Micromonospora sp. NPDC049089. Next base: position 13,143 of record NZ_JBEZEH010000157.1, on the reverse strand, counting down.
ATTGTCGGTGAGCGCTGTCACACCGGAGCAGATCGACGTCGGGCTGGATCGCCTCGCGGCGCTGATCACCGACGAGTTGACTCGCCGGGCGGGTTGACACACCGCGTTCATCGGATGGCAATGCGCGACGACCCGCGTGCCGCCGTCCTCGTTGGACGGTCATAATAAGCCGCATGGTTGCCTGGGAGTACGCCCTGCTCGTCCGTCGCTATCAGGGACAGGGCCGCAATTTTCACGTCTCGTTCGTCTGGTACGCGCCGGACGGGTCACGCAAGGACATCACCGCCTTCGGCGACACCGCCATCGCGCACCTCAACCGCGCCGGCCGGGAGGGGTGGGAGCTGGTCTCCGCCGCCGAGGACGTCAACAACGTCCAAGGCAGCACCGAAGTCCACCGCTACCACCTCAAGCGCCCCATGGCCTGACCCCGGCCCTCCGCCCCCGTCTCCGTCCCCGTCCGCGTCGATCATGGAGTTGTGGTGGTGGGCGAAAGTCGCTACCCGCCCTCATTCGGGCACCACAACTCCATGATCGACGCGAGTCGGTCGGGTCAGCTCAGGTCGATGCCGGGGTAGAGCGGGTACGTGGCCAGCAGGTCGGTGGCCTGGCGGGCGATCTTGTCGGCCAGGCCCGCGTCCAGCGTGTACTTCGCCTTCGACGGGGTGCCGTCGGCGTTGGCGCCGGCGGTGGTCTGGGTCAGCACGGTGTGGATCAGCTCGGCGGTCTGGTCCATCTCGGCGGTGCCCAGGCCCCGGGTGGTCAGCGCCGGGGTGCCGATCCGGATGCCGGAGGTGTACCAGGCGCCGTTCGGGTCCTGCGGAACCGAGTTGCGGTTGGTGACGATGCCCGAGTCGAGGAGGGCCTGCTCGGCCTGCCGGCCGGTGAGCCCGTAACCGGACACGTCGATCAGCACCAGGTGGTTGTCGGTGCCACCGGTGACGAGCTTCGCGCCCCGACGCAACAGCCCCTCGGCGAGGGCCTGCGAGTTGTCCACGATCCGCTGGGCGTAGTCGGCGAAGTCGGGCCGGCGGGCCTCGGCGAGCGCGACCGCCTTGGCGGCCATCACGTGCGGCAGCGGCCCGCCGAGCACCATCGGGCAGCCCCGGTCCACCTGGTCGGCCAGCTCCGGCTGGCAGAGCACCATGCCGCCGCGCGGGCCGCGCAACGACTTGTGGGTGGTGGTCGTGACGATGTGCGCGTGCGGCACCGGGTCGAAGTCGCCGGTGAACACCTTGCCGGCCACCAGGCCCGCGAAGTGCGCCATGTCGACCATGAAGGTCGCGCCGACCGAGTCGGCGATCTCGCGCAGGATCCGGAAGTTCACCTTCCGGGGGTACGCCGAGTAGCCGCCCACCAGGATCAGCGGCTTGAACTCGCGGGCCGCCTCGGCCACCCGGTCGTAGTCGATCAGGCCGGTCGCCGGGTCGGTGCCGTAACTGCGCTGGTCGAACATCTTGCCGGAGATGTTCGGCCGGAAACCGTGGGTGAGGTGGCCGCCGGCGTCCAGCGACATGCCGAGCATCCGCTGGTTGCCCAGCTCGCGGCGCAGCGCGAACCAGTCGGCCTCGGTGAGGTCGTTGACCTGGCGGACCTGGGCCTTCTTGAGGGCGGGGGACTCCACCCGGTCGGCGAGCACCGCCCAGAACGCGACCAGGTTGGCGTCGATGCCCGAGTGCGGCTGCACGTACGCGTGCGCGGCGCCGAACAGCTCCCGGGCGTGCTCGGCGGCGAGCGCCTCGACGGTGTCGACGTTCTGGCAGCCGGCGTAGAAGCGGCGGCCGACGGTGCCCTCGGCGTACTTGTCGCTGAACCAGTTGCCCATGGCCAGCAGGGTCGCCGGGGAGGCGTAATTTTCGCTGGCGATCAGCTTGAGTGACTCCCGCTGGTCGGTCAGCTCGGCGCCGATGGCGTCGGCGACCCGCGGCTCGACAGCCCGGATCACCTCAAGGGCACTCCGGAATGCGGTGGACTCTGCGTTGCGGGACATGCGACCTCCAACAGACGTGCGGGAAGGCCCAGGCGCTCGGCAAACGTCCACGTGACGAGGCCGCTCCCCGATGGTTCTCCATCCCCACGCGCCAGTAACGGCCCGGGAGGATCCTACCGGGCCGTTACTGGCCGTTCGGGCCGCCCTCCGGGAGGCGACCCCGCCAACGTGATTGGGCGATTCGACGCGGGGCACACGGTAGGTGACCACCGCGCCGTCACTGGTGCGGCCAGGTTTCGCACAGAAGGAGTCGACAACATGACCACACCCACCTCTGACCGGCCGCTCGCCCTGGTGACCGGGGCCTCCAGCGGGATCGGGTACGAGCTGGCGGCGCAGTTCGTCGAGCACGGCTTCGACCTGGTGATCGCGGCCGAGGACGACGGCATCGAGGCGGCCGCGCAGAAGCTGCGCCGCGACGGCGGCCCGCAGATCTGGTCGGTCCGCGTTGACCTGGCCCGCGAGCAGGGCGTGACGGAACTGGTGGCCGCCATCACCGCGACCGGGCGGCCGCTGGACGCGCTGGCCCTCAACGCCGGTCGGGGCGCCGGTGGCGCCTTCGTCGGCGGCACCGACCTCGCTGACGAGTTGGAGATCGTCGACCTCAACGTGCGCTCGACGGTGCACCTGGCGAAGCGGCTGCTGCCCGGGATGGTCGAGCGGGGCACGGGCCGGGTCCTGTTCACCTCGTCGATCGCCTCCACCATGCCGGGGCCGTTCCAGGCGGTGTACAACGCGTCGAAGTCGTTCGTGCAGTCCTTCGCCGAGGCGCTGCGTAACGAGCTGGAGGACACCGGCGTCACGGTGACCTCGCTGATGCCCGGGCCGACCGACACGGAGTTCTTCGACCGGGCCGACATGGAGGACACCCGGGTGGGCTCGGGCAGGAAGGACGACCCGGCGAAGGTCGCCGAGCAGGGCTTCGAGGCGATGATGAGGGGTGATCAGACGATCACCGCCGGCTCGCTGATCAACAAGGTGCAGACCGCCGCCGGCAAGATCATTCCGGACCGGCTCAAGTCCGAGCAGCACCGCCGGATGGCCGAACCAGGCTCAGGCAGCTAACCCCCTACCCCCGCCCCCGCGCCGCCCCCGCTCCTATTCCCGCGATCTTGCACTTTATGTCGCGACAAAACGGCACGAGACGTCGCCAATCGGCAACAGGAAGTGCAAGATCGCGGGCCGGGCCGGGCCGGGCCGGGCCGGGGCGGGGCGGGGCCGGGGCGGGGCGGGGCAGGGCGGGGCGGCACGACGAAGGGCCCGGCGTTGTGCCGGGCCCTTCGGTGTGAGCGGGTGCCTCAGGCCGTCACCGCATCGAGCGCCTTCTTGATCGCCTTCGGGGCGGTGGGGGTACGCGGCGCGTCCGCGCGCAGCGCGATCATCTTCTCGCCGATCTCCTGGAGCTGCTTGCGGCCCAGCGCGTCGCGGACCTTGGGAAACCACTCCTCCTCTTCCTCCTCGACGTGGTGCGTGACGTTCTCGATCAGCACCGTCGTCTTGGCGTTGAACCGCTCGTCGTCGGCGTCCATGCTGGCCAGCTCGGCGCAGAGCACATCGGCGACGTGGTGTTCCTCGTACGATTCGAGGATGTCGTCCTCCAGGTCGGGCAGCAGTCGGCGGACCTCCGGATACATCACCTCGTTCTCCAGGTAGGTGTGCACTGTCAGTGCCTCCAGGATCTGGTCCACCAACTTCTGCCGCTGGTTCGCCGGCCCCTCCTCGGCGTCCTGGAAGGCCTTGAACAGGCGGCGCATTTCCTTGTGGTCCTCTTTGAGCAGGACGATGGCATCGGTCGACACCGGTATGACCTCCCTGACGAGTCTCGGCTGGTGGGGATCCGGTACCCCCACGCCGAACGCGGAAACAGGTGAAACCGCCTCAGACCATCGCCAGGGTTCGGGGGATTTCGTCGAGCAGCTCCCGAGCCAGAAAGCCGATCCGGCCGTAGCGGGGGATCAGCCGCTGGCCGCTCACCGAGTGCGCGAACGAGCCCCAGCAGGCCGCCTGCGCCGGGTCGGCACCCCGGGACAACAGCCCCGCCAGCAACCCGGCGAGCACGTCCCCGCTGCCGGAGGTGCCCAGCCCGGCGTCGCCGCTCTCCTCCCGCCAACCCCGCCCGTCCGGTGCGGCCACGTGCCCGTACAGCGACACCACCGCCTCGTACCGGGCGGCCAACTCGGCCGCCTCGGAGTCCAGGTCGTCGCGGGGCTCCCGCCCGAGCAGGTGCTCGGCCTCGGTGACGTTGGGGGTGAGAACCACGGGTCGACCCGAGCCGACCAGCAGGTCCGGTGAGTGGCTGAGCGCGCCGAGGGCGTACGCGTCGAGGACCAGCGACGTGTCCGGGCGGGCCGCCTCCAGGACCAGGCTCAGCAGACGGTTGGTCTCGTCGATCGCCTTCAGGCCGGGGCCGATCGCCACCACGTCGGCCTGCGTGACCAGGTCGCCGAGCTGGCCGTCCCGGTCGGCGGCGACCGCACCGTCGGTGGTTTCCGGCAGGCCGACCACGAGCGCCTCGGGCACCTGGATGCTCAGCGCGGCCGCGGTGGACTCGGCGGCGGCGAGCTGGAGCACCCCGGCGCCGGCGCGCAAGGCGGCCACTCCGGCGAGCAGCACCGCGCCCGGCGTGAAGCGGGAACCGCCGACGACCAGCACGGTGCCCCGGCTCTCCTTCCCGCCCACCGGCACGGGCAGTGCCCAGTCCCGCAGCAACGCCGGGGTGATCACCTTCACCTCAGACCGGCTCGGCATGGATCTCGTCCTCCCTGGTCGGCTGGGCGCCCTGCTGACGCAGGTGCGCGACATCGTTGAAGGCGGTGAGAGCAAGGCGGCCGTCGTTCTCCGCAGACCACTCGGTGATCGAACAGTTGGCGATCACGTCCTGCCGGGTGAGCGCCATCAGCTCGTCCTCGGTCAACCCCTCCAGCAGATAGCGAAGCAGGAAGACCAGCGCGTCGTGGCCGAAGAGCAGTACCCGGCAACCGTCGTGGTCACGACGCAGGTCGCCCAGCAGCGTCCGCAGCCGCAACGCCACATCCGTCCAGGACTCCCCGCCCGGCGGCCGGTAGTAGAACTTGCCCAACCGCTCCCGACGTTCGGCCTCGTCCGGGTACCGCCGGCGCACCCCGTGCCCGGTCAGCCCGTCGAGGATGCCCAGCTCCCGGTCGCGCAGCCGCTCGTCGCGGTGGACGGGAATGTCGGTGCCGGCCAGCGCCAGCCGCGAGGTCTGCACCGCGCGCAGGTACGGCGACACGACCGCCACATCCGGGCGCCTCGCGTCCGGCAGTTCGGCCAGCCAACGGCCGGTGGCCCGAGCCTGCTCCTCGCCGGTCGCGGACAGCGGCACGTCGGCGTCGCGATGGGTGAGGTCGATCAGCTCCGCGCCCGACGCCTCGGCGTGCGTCGCCGCGACGTTCGCGGTGCTCTCGCCGTGCCGGACGATCCAGAGGGTTGCCAGTTCCGCCATGCGGCCCCCCTACCCGGGCGCCGCCGACGGTAACCGTGTCCGGTGGTGGCTGTCGGTTTCGGGGCAGCGCCGCGACCCGGTGATGCGAAACAATGTGCGCCGGACAGGTGACGGGGGTCAAGAATGACTGTCTTGCGAGGTCTGCGGGAAGCGGTCCTGTTGTTCGTGGTGGTCGGGGCGCTGGTCGCGGTCGCGGCGATGATCTGGGTGGCGGTCGCCGGCGGTGACTACGCCGCTCGGCTGGGCATCGGGTTAATTGTGGTGGGCGGGCTCATCGGCATGACGGGCGACCTGACGATGAGTCGGATCGGCATGCTCGGCCCGCGCGCCACCTTCGGTGCCGCGCCGGAGCGGGAGACGGCCGGCGGTGGGCGTGTGCTCACCGGGGTCGGCGTCTTCCTCTTCGTCGGGCTGCCACTGGTCGTGGTCGGCGTGCTGCTGCTCACCTGAGCGAGCGCGTCATCGCTGCCGTCGAAGCCCCGCTCCGTCGGCGCCGCGCCAGTGTCCGCTCGGTGGCTGTACGGGGCGCTTGTGCGCCGTACCCTCAGGGCGTGGCCACGGCGGCGGAGGAGATCCAGGTGGGGGAGCGGCTGGTCCGCGTCTCCAGCCCTGACAAGCCGTACTTCCCGGAGCGTGGGCTGACCAAGCTGGACGTGGTCCGCTACTTCCTGGCGGTGGGCGACGGCATCCTGCGCGCGTTGCGGGACCGGCCGACCATGTTGGAACGCTGGCCCCGCGGTGTCTTCGAGGGCGCGACGATCGCCACCCGGCAGACCAACCGGGGCGACGCGTTCTACCAGAAGCGGCTGCCGGCCGGCGCGCCCGAGTGGGTGCGAACGGCGCACATCACGTTCCCCAGTGGCCGGACCGCCGACGAGGTCGCGCCGAGCGAGTTGGCAGTGGTCATCTGGGCAGCCAACCTGGGCACCCTGCGGTTCCACCCGTGGCCGGTCACCGCCGCCGACGTGGAACGCCCCGACCAGTTGCGCATCGACCTGGACCCGATGCCCGGCATCGGCTTCGAGCAGGTGGTGCCGGTGGCGCACGAGGTGCGGGCGTTCCTCGCCGAGCTGGGCATGACCGGCTACCCGAAGACCACCGGCGGTCGGGGGCTGCACGTCTACCTGTCGATCGAGCCGCGGTGGAGCTTCGGTGACTGCCGTCGGGCGGTGCTCGCGCTGGGCCGGGAGATGCAGCGCCGGCTGCCGGACCTGGTCACCACCACCTGGTGGCGCGACCAACGGGACCGGCCGGTCTTCGTCGACTACAACCAGATGGCCCGGGACCACACGGTGACCTCGGCGTACTCGATCCGGCCGACGCCGGCCGCGCTGGTCTCCGCGCCGCTGGACTGGTCGGAGCTGGATAAGGCCCGCCCGGAGGACTTCGACGTGCTCAGCATGCCGGCCCGGTTCGCCGAGCGCGGCGACCCGCACGCCGGCCTCGACGGTGACCGGCACTCGCTGGAACCGTTGCTGGAGTTGGCCGACCGCGACGGGCTGGAGGCCCCGCCGGAGCGCTGAGGCCGGCGGTCACGCCCAGGGGCTGCCAACCCCGTCGAACTCCTCGAAGACCAGCCAGGTGCGGGTGGACAGCACCCCCGGAATGCTCTGCACCCGACCCAGCACCACGTCGCGCAGCGCGGCGTTGTCCGGCGCGCGCACCAGCGCGAGCACGTCGTGGTCACCGCCGAGCAACGCGGCGTGCTCGATGTAGCGCACCTGGGCCAGCTCGGCCGACACCTCCCGCCAGGTGTTCTGCTCGATGGTCAGGGCGATGTACGCCGACGTGCCCAGCCCGGCCGCCTCGGGCGCCACCTGGGCCCGGAATCCGGTGATCACCCCGTCGCGCAGCAACCGCTCCACCCGCGCGTACGCGTTGGTGCGGGAAATGTGGATCCGCTCGGCGAGGGTACGCACCGACGTCCGACCGTCGCGGACCAGCTCGTCGAGGATTCGCCGGTCGACCTCGTCCAACGCTCGGGCCGATCGTCCCGATCCCGCGCCCCGGCCTGCGTCGTCGGCGGTCTCCTGGCTCACTGGTACGCCCTCCGCATGCCAACCGTCCCGCCTTCTGTGTCGATCTTGAGTCAATCATCCACAAGCGGAAGCATAGGCTCACCACACGTCCCAGGAGGTTCCGCCGTGACGACCACTCCCCAGGCGGTCCGCAGGGCATCCCCGCGCACCCGTCGAACGGTCACCCCGCCCGACCCGGCGCGCTCGTTGCTACCGGACGCCGAGCCGGTCCGCCTGCTCGCCGAGAACGGAACGCCGCTGCCCGCCCGCGCCGACTACCCCGAACCACCCGCCGAGGTGCTGCGCGAGCTGTACCGCCGGATGGTGCTCGGCCGCCGATTCGACACCCAGGCGACCGCCCTGACCAAGCAGGGTCGGCTGGCCGTCTACCCGTCCTCGCGGGGCCAGGAGGCGTGCCAGGTCGGCGCGGTCCTCGCGGTCCGCGACACCGACTGGGTCTTCCCCACGTACCGCGAGTCGATGGCGCTGGTTGCCCGAGGCATCGACCCCGTCGAGGTGCTCACCCTGCTGCGCGGCGACTGGCACTGCGGCTACGACCCGACCGAGGTGCACACCGCGCCGCAGTGCACCCCCCTCGCCACCCAGTGCGTGCACGCCGCCGGACTGGCGCACGGCGAGGCGTACCAGGGCCGCGACACCGTGGCGCTGGCCTTCATCGGTGACGGCGCCACCAGCGAGGGCGACTTCCACGAGGGGATCAACTTCGCCGCCGTGTTCAAGGCGCCGGTGGTCTACTTCGTGCAGAACAACAGGTACGCGATCAGCGTCCCGCTGTCGCGGCAGACCGCCGCGCCGTCGCTGGCCTACAAGGGCGTCGGCTACGGCGTACCCAGCGAGCAGGTCGACGGCAACGACCCGGTCGCGGTGCTCGCCGTGCTCACCCGCGCGGTCGCCCACGCCCGGGCCGGCAAGGGGCCCTTCCTGGTCGAGGCGCACACCTACCGGATGGAGCCGCACACCAACGCCGACGACGCCACTCGCTACCGCGACGGCGCCGAGGTCGACGCCTGGCGGGACCGGGACCCGGTCGCCCGCCTGGAGACCTACCTGCGCGCCCGCGGTGTGCTCGACGACGCGGCCGTCGCCGAGATCGCCGAGCAGGCCGAGGCGTACGCGGCGGACCTGCGGACCCGGATGAACGAGCAGCCCACAGTCGATCCGCTGAGCCTCTTCGACCACGTCTACGCCGAGCCCACCCCGCAGCTTGTCGAACAGCGTGAGCAGGTCCGCGCCGAGCTGGCCGCCGCGCACGCCGAGGAGGGCGACGCCTGATGGCCACCACCATGGCGAAGGCGCTCAACACCGCGCTCGCCGACGCGCTCGCCGCCGACGACCGGGTCGTCGTCTTCGGTGAGGACGTCGGCGCGCTCGGCGGCGTCTTCCGGATCACCGACGGCCTCCAGGCCCGCTTCGGCGAGAACCGTTGCTTCGACACCCCCCTCGCCGAGGCCGGCATCGTCGGCTTCGCCGTCGGCATGGCCATGTCCGGCCTGCGCCCGGTGGTCGAGATGCAGTTCGACGCGTTCGCGTACCCGGCGTTCGAGCAGATCGCCTCCCACGTGGCGAAGCTGCGCAACCGCACCCGGGGCGCGCTGAGCGTGCCGATCGTCATCCGCGTGCCGTACGCGGGCGGGATCGGCGGGGTCGAGCACCACTGCGACTCGTCCGAGGCGTACTACGCGCACACTCCCGGACTGAAGGTGGTCACCCCGGCGACCGTCGACGACGCGTACTCGCTGCTGCGCGAGGCCATCGAGGACCCCGACCCGGTGGTCTTCATGGAGCCCAAGAAGCTCTACTTCGCCAGCGCCGAGGCGTCCCTGCCGACCCGCAACGAGCCGTTCGGCCGGGCCGTCGTGCGCCGGCCCGGACGCGACGCCACCCTGGTGGCGTACGGACCGGCGGTGCCGGTCGCGCTGGAGGCCGCCGAGGCCGCCCGGGAGGAGGGATGGGACCTGGAGGTCGTCGACGTACGCACCATCGTGCCGTTCGACGACGAGACCATCACCGCCTCGGTCCGGCGTACCGGCCGGTGCGTGGTGATCCAGGAGGCGCCCGGCTTTGCGGGCGTCGGCGCGGAGATCGCCGCCCGGGTGCAGGAGCGCTGCTTCCACGCGCTGCACGCCCCGGTGCTGCGGGTCGCCGGGCTGGACATCCCCTACCCGGCGCCGATGCTGGAGCACACCCACCTGCCCGGCGTGGACCGGGTGCTCGACGCGGTCGCCCGCCTTCAGTGGGACGACCAGCCGGACGCGCGTTGGGCGGCGGCATGACCATCGTCGAACGGACGCAGGTCTTCCTCCTGCCCGACCTGGGCGAAGGGTTGAGCGAGGCCGAGATCGTCGAGTGGCGGGTCGCCGTGGGTGACGTGGTCACCGTCGACCAGAGCGTGGTCGAGGTGGAGACCGCCAAAGCCGTCGTCGACGTGCCCTGCCCGTACGCCGGCCGGGTGGTCACCCTGCACGGCGCGGCCGGTGAGGTACGCCCGGTCGGCCAGCCGTTGATCACCATCGCGCCGCTGGACGGGGGCGACGAGCCCGCCGGGCACGCCACCTACCGCGAGGAGGAACGGGCCGGTTCGGGCAACGTCCTGATCGGGTACGGCACCGGCCACGGCACCGCCACCCGCCGTCGGCGTCGGCCCCGCCTGGCGGTGGCCCCCGAACCGGCTGACGCCGGCCCGACCGGCGGCACCGGCGCGGCTGCCGGTGCCGTGTCGCGCGACCCGGCAGCGCCCTCCGCCGCCCTGGTCATCTCCCCGATAGTGCGGCGGTTGGCCCGTGAGCACGGCGTCGACCTCGACACGGTGCGGGGCACCGGACCCGGGGGTGTGATCCGCCGCGCCGATGTGGAGGCCGCGCTGACCGCGCCCGCCGCCCGGCTCGCCGCCGTGCCGGACCCGCAGGTCGGGTCGGCCCCGGCCGGGGACGGCGACGTCATCGTCGCGCTGACCGGCGTCCGCAAGGTGATCGCCGACAAGCTCTCCCGCAGCCGGCGGGAGATCCCGGAGGTGACCATCTGGGTCGACGTGGACGCCACCGGGCTGTTGGAGACCCGCGCCGCGATCAACGCCGCGACGCCCGACGCGCCGGTGAGCATCCTGGCCCTGCTGGCCCGGATCTGCCTCAGCGGACTACGCCGGTTCCCGCAGCTCAACGCCCGGGTCGACACCGAGGCGCAGCGCATCGTCCAGTCCGCCGGGGTGCACCTCGGCATCGCCGCGCAGACCGACCGGGGGCTCCTGGTGCCGGTGATGCGCGACGCCCAGCGGCTCACCACCGCCGAGCTGGCCGCCGAACTGGCGGCCACCACGGCCGCCGCGCGGGCCGGCACCCTGCCCCCGGCCCGGCTGACCGGTGGCACCTTCACCCTGAACAACTACGGGGTGTTCGGCGTCGACGGCTCCACGCCGATCATCAACCACCCCGAGGCGGCCCTGCTCGGGATCGGGCGGATCGTGGACAAGCCGTGGGTGGTCGACGGGCAGCTCGCCGTCCGCAAGGTGACCCAGCTCAGCCTCACCTTCGACCATCGGGCCTGCGACGGCGGGGTGGCCGGCGGCTTCCTGCGGCACGTCGCCGACTGCGTGGAGCGACCGGCGCTGCTGATCGCCGCCGTCTGACGCGTACCCCCTCGGCCCCGGCGCCGCCCGTGCGGCGCCGGGGCCGGCGCACGTCCAGGCCTCCCCGGCGGTGTCATCGGGCCGGCGTCATCGGGCCGGCGGCGTCATCGGGTCGGGGTTTCCCGGCGGCCTCACCGGGAAGTCGGCCCCGCCGGAACGCACCGAACGCGTCGAAGGGAGCCCGCCGTGGCCGTGGCGAACGAGCTGCTGTTGAACTCGGTCCGGGTACGACGGCCCGCCTCGGCCGGCGCGCCGCTGTACTGCGACGCGCTGGAGTACGGGCTCACCGGTGACGGCGCGACCAACGACCAGCCGGCGCTGGCCGCCCTCGTGGACCGCCTCGGCGCCGGGTACGCCTCGGACGGACGGGCCCGGGTCATCTACTGCCCGCCGGGCATCTACTCGATCCGGGACGCGGGCACCGTGTGGCGCAGCGGTGTGTCGCTGATCGGGGCCGGCCCGGCGGCGACCCGGTTCATGCTCAGCAACGAGGGCAATCGGGCCGACCCCACCCCGTTGGCCTTCTGGACCACCGTGCAGCACGGCGCCGACCGGGACCGGCACATCGCCGACTGCACCTTCTCCGACTTCCAGATCGACGGCTCCGGCGTCGCCATGGCCGAGTACAACTACCTGGCCAAGGGCCTCGGCCTCCAGTACGTGGTGCGGGGCGTCTTCCGCAACCTCTACATCCACCACACCGCCGCCACCGGGCTGGGCTGCGACTTCCTCCAGGACTCGCTGATCGACGGCGTGGTGGTGGTCGGCTGTGGCCGACTGGACAACGGCGAGCAGATGGGTGGCGCTGGCATCGGGATCGGCATCGGTGGCTGGGGAGCGGTGGAGCGGCTGACCATCGCCAACTGCACCGCCCTGGCCAACGGCACCAACGGGATCTTCCTGGAGCTGCAGAAGGACTACTGGGCGCCGCCGCGCGGATACCGCATCGTCGGCTGCCACAGTCAGGGCAACCGCTTCGGCATCTCCGACTGGGGCGCCGACGGCCTGATCGTCTCCGCCTGCACGATGACCGGAAACCTGGAGACCGGGTTCGACGTGTCGGCGCAGGGCACCTCGTCGGTGGCCGGCCGGGGTGGGCTGCTCACCGACTGCGTCATCGACGGCAACATGTACGACGGGGTCAGCATCGGTAACAGCCCTGGCCCGTACACCGTCCGAGGCAATCGGATCAGCGGCAACGGCCGGTACGGTTATCACTCGCACGACCTCGGGCGCGGCTACCGGGGCTCGATCCGGGACGTGGTGATCGAGAGCAACGAGTTCTGGGGCAACGGCCTCGACGCGATCCGGATCGACCACCAGATGACCGACGCGGTGCTGCTCAACAACCGGATCCGCAACAACGGACGGCAGTACGGCGAGGGCACCGGCGGTACCGGTGACGCCGTCCGCTACAGCGAGCGGTCCCTGGTGGACCGGTCGGCCAACTGGCCGCACGACGGGCACCGGGGCAAGGTCCTGCGGGTCGGGAAGGCGGTGGCCATGGTGGCCTCCAACACCGGCGACGAACTCACCCTCGCCCCGGTCCGCCCGGACGCGTTCAGCGCGTGGAGCGGGGACGTGCCACCGCCGGGATGCGGATACGAGCTGGCCGCCGCACCGAAGCTGCGGGCCGGCATCACCGTCGACGCGCCGTTCGACTCGGCGACCATCCGGGGCAACCGGGTGTGGGACAACCACGACAACCCGACCCAGACGCACGGGCTGTGGATCACCGAGCGGGGCAGTTGCGTGGACTGCCGGGTCGAGGACAACGACCTGGCCGGCAACGCCGACGAGGGCATGCGACTCGACACCCCGCCGGTGGGCGGACGGTGGCGGGACAACCACGTGGACAGCGACTGGAGCTGACCCGACGTCGGTCGCCGTCGGGACGCCAGGGCGATGGCGACGGCGAGACCCGGAAGCTGAACGACGTGCGGCGGCGGCCGGAAGGATCCGGCCGCCGCCCCCGGCGGGGGGAAACCCATAAGCCCGGCCGAACCGCCAACCGGGGGGGGTCCAGCACCCC
>NZ_JBEZEH010000156.1:0-17749 GCF_040648775.1 Micromonospora sp. NPDC049089 | reverse complement strand
CACCCCGCGGGGCCCCCCCCCCCCCAAAACCCCCCCCCCCCGGCCCCCCGCCCGCGGGGCGGGGGGGGGGGGCCCCCCCCCCCCCCCCGGCGCCACCAAGCAGGCCTGATCGCCGTGCCGCTCATCGGCCGGCCGATTCCAGGGCTGATCGACGGCTACGCCCTCGATGGGGGTGCTTCTTGCGGACGCAGTGCGGTCAGGAGGCTGTCGAGTTGACCCCAGGCCCGCGCGCTGGCGATGGGGTCGATGTAATCCCTGGACTCGATGATGAGCCCGTCGCGGATACGCATCACGAAGACGCAGGGCACCGTGAACGCCTCACCCGTCTCGGCCACCTGCCCCTGATAGGCGAACTCGGCGACAATCACCTCCGGGTCCGCAGTCTCGTGAACTGTCACGTCGACTGGCTTACGGACCAGCGTCCGGGCGACCGGAGGCCGCGAGGTGAAGTGCTCGTGCAGTTCGTTGCGGCTCCGCAGCGGCGGCGGGTCGAGCGGGTGGAACGGATGCGTCACGTGGGTCTGTTCGGCGTACAGCTCGGCCAGGTCGTCGTACGGACCGTCACAGACACCGTTCACCAGTCGGAGGAACGTTTCACGTGGGCTACTCATGCCGGGCTTCCTTCGCGATCGGTAGATGTCACCTGAGCCACGCCGAGACCTACCTCCGGGGCGGCTGGTACCCCAACGACGGCACCCTACTGACCTCAGCCTCGATCTGACTGTCCCGAAGCGCTTTCTTCGCCCCGTATCCACTGCATCGGCACCGACGGAGGCGCGTGTCGTACCTGTGTGTGAGGCTACGAGACATGGCGACTTTCGTTCTGATCCACGGCGGTGGGGGCAGCGCCTGGGACTGGCATCTCCTTGTCCCCGAGCTGACCAGCCGGGGCCACGACGTGGTAGTACCGGAACTGCCGATCGAGGACACATCCGCGGGGTTCGCCGAGTTCTGCCGGACTGTCGTCGACGCGATCGGCGACCGGCGTGACCTCGTGGTCGTCGGGCACTCGTACGGTGCGTTCACCGCGCCGCTCATTGCCGACAAGCTGCCGGTACGGCTGCTCGTCCTGCTCACACCGATGGTCCCCAGACCTGGCGAGAGGCCCGGTGACTGGTGGGCCAACACCGGTTACCGCAGCGCCGAAGGGCTCACTGAGGAGGAGCAGTTCTTCAACGGTGTCCCGGCCGAGATCATCGCGGAGGCAGCATCACACAGCCGGGGCCAGGTCAGCGCGGAGGGCGACGAGCCGTGGCCCCTGGACGCCTGGCCAGACGTGCCGACGACGGTGCTCCTCGCACGCGAGGACCGGTTCTTCCCGGCGGACTTCCAGCGCCGGGTTGCCGCCGACCGACTCGGCGTCGTTCCGGATGAAATAGATGGCGGCCACTGCGTGCCGCTCAGCCACCCGAAGCAACTCGCCGACCGCCTGACCGCGTACCCGCTGACCTGAAGGCGTGACCACGGCCGTCACCGTCTGGGACGGCGGCGAGCACCGGCCCGGCCGCATCGAAAATGACGGTGGGGCGGTGCACATTGGCACCGCCCCACGCCTGGTTGAACGGTTACTGCCAGGAACTCTGTTGGGTGTAGACCAGGTTGCCGGGGACCACAGTGCCGTTGGTGCTGTACTCGGTGTACGCCCAGAAGTCACCCTCGGCCAGCGGCTTGTTCGGCTTCAGCGTGAAGTTGAAGCCCTGACCGCGCTCCGAGGTGGAGGGCAGCGTGAGGGTGGCGCCCGAATACTTGGCGTTACGGCCGATGATGGCGTGACTCAGGTCGAAGTCGACGACCGGAGCACCGGGGTACTGTGCGAACACGTACGCGGTGTAGCGCCCCGGCTCGGGCAGGAACTTGTACGCCTGCTCAGCGCTGGTCCAGTACCTGTCACTGCTGTAGATCAGGGTGTCGCCCTTGTACAGGTAGAGATCGAGGTTCGTGTTCGGATCAGCGGTGTTGGCCTCGACGACAATGCCGGCGGTGTTCGCCGGCACCGTGAAGTCGACCTTCTTCACACCGGTGGCGCTCGGGTCGAACACGCCCCCGTAGACGCCGGCCGGCATCGAGTACGACGTGCGCCGCATCGGCGTGTAACCGGTGCTGCGACCGACGAGCGGGCCGGTGAAGCCCGGCTGGACCATGCCGAAGGCGCCGTTGGCCATCCGGGCGAACTCCTCGCCGTCGTCCGCGTACGGCCGGGCCGCGATGCCCCACGGACGGGCAGCGACCGGAATCCGGGCGCTGTGGGCCTTACCCTGCCAGGTGATCGCCCCGGTCACGTACCGGTCCCACGGCGCGCTGCCTCGACGCAGCGTGATGGTGACCGTCGCGGACTTGCCGGGGGCCAGGGTCACCGATGCCGGCGACACGGTGACCTTCATGCCGGGCAGACCGGACACCGACGAACGGTAGGTCTCCCGCGCCTTGCCCACATTGGTCAGGGTGCGGGTGAGGCTCACCGGGCGGGTCCCGTCGTACTCGCGCAACGAGATGGCCGGCAGGTTGAGTTCCTTGCCGTCGGGCGCGGCCGTCTCGCTGAACTCGATCAGCTCGGCCGCGGTGGGCTCGATGACCAGTCCCGGGTCGGTGGCCCGGGGCAGGTTGATGAAGCCGCTGCCCTGCTCCAGGGGGCTGCTGGTGCCAACGGTGTCGGTGGCGGTGGTGCGCAGCGCGGAGGCGACCGCGCCGGGTGACCAGTCCGGGTGCGTGGCGCGCAGGATCGCCGCCGCCCCGGCCACGTACGGCGAGGCCATCGAGGTGCCGGAGTACGCGTCGTACTGTCGCCCGAAGTTGCCGGCCGGTGAGACAGCGGCGATGATGTTCGATCCGGGCGCGACCAGGTCCGGCTTGAAGACGCCGAGGGTCACCTTGTCCGGGCCGGTGGAGGAGAAGTCAGCCACGCTCGGGATGCCCGGGACGCTGGAGCCGTCGCCGCCGGTGCGCAACGACACTGTCGCGTCGGTGGGGTGGCGCATCAGGTAGTTGAACAGTGTGCCGGCCTGCTTCTCGGTCGGCAGGTAGACCACCGGGAAGTTGAAGATGGAGTTGATCCGGTAGTTGCCGACCGGGTCGAACACCATCATCGCCGCCCCGCCCTTGGCCTTGATCTCGGCGGCGGAGCCGAACATGTCGGACAGCGCGCAGGCGACGACCTTGCCCTTGATCTTGGCGGGGTCCAGGCTTCCGGGCTCGCAGTAGACCGCGCCCAGATCCGGCGAGCCGGCCTGGTCGCCGAAGACCAGCGGCCGTGCGCCTCCACCAGGCAGGGCGTCCAGCGAGCCGCCGACCAGCTTGGTGCCGTCGCCCAGCTTGGCGGTGGCCTCGTCGAGCTTGGTCACCGCCGCGCCGACAGTGGTCACCCAGGGCGCGGCGTTGCTGATGGCTCCACTGACGATGCCGGTGTTGCCGGCCGACGCCGCGACGAAGACCCCGGCCAGCGAGGCGTTGAGGAACGCCACGCCGATGGGGGTGTTGGCCTCCCAGTCGCCGAGGTCGGAACCGATCGAGAAGTTCAGCACCTGTACGCCGTCGGCGACGGCCGCGTCGATTCCGGCGATGATGTCAGCGTCGTAGCCCATGCCACCCCAGAGCACCTTGTAGACGGCGATCTGGGCATCCGGCGCCACCCCGGAGACGGGACCGTAGCGGCGACCGTCGATCGTGACGTTCGCGATGGGCAGGCCGGCCGCGGTGGAGGCGGTGTGGGTGCCGTGCCCGGACGCGTCGCGGGGGGACAGGAACTCGCCCTCGGGCACCGAGCCACCGCCGGCGAGCCACGAGTCGGCGAAGTACCGGGCACCGACGATCTTGCCGTTGCAGTGCGCGGCCACGAAGGCCACACCGGTCTGGCAGGTGCCGTGCCAGTTCGCGGGAGCGGGCATCGTCTTGGCGAACGACGCGCTCTCCGGCCAGATGCCGGTGTCCAGGACGCCGATCACCATGCCCGCGCCGGTGCCGGGTCCGGGCTTGGCCGGCCGGCCGGAACGGTCCGTCGGTGCCGACTGGTCCGCGCCACCGGGGGTGGCGGGCGTCGGGTTGTCGGCGGTCGCCGTGCTCGCGGTGGGCGGCGCGGAGGGGGTGCCGAGGGCGCGCGAGGCGGTGACGGCGCGGACGCGCTTGTCCGCCCGCAACGTGCTCACCTGCTGGGTGGTCAGCTTCGCCGAAAACCCGTTGAACGCGGTGGTGTAGACGGCGTTGACAGTGACCCCGGCCGCGGCGGCGACGGCGCTCCGCTGCGTGTCGAGGTGCCGGCGGTATGCCTGCGACGGCGTGGACGTCACGTCCAGCCGGTTGCCCGCCGCCGGGCGGGTCCGCGCCAGACCGGACACCCCACCGGTGTACGTGGTCAACGGGTCCTCGGCCAACTCGACGACGTACATGCCGGGGCCGGTCTCGTCGACGGCTGCCTTCGGCGTGGCCGCGCGGTTGCCGCCGGGTCGGCGGTCGGCCCCGTCGGTCAGGGTGACCGACTTGTCGGACCCGGCGGTGAAGTAGCCGGCGCCACTGCCGTTAACCGGCGACCCCGAGGGTGCCGCCAACGCCGTTCCCGCGACACCGGTGGTACCGGTGATCAGGGCGACGACCAGCGTAGGTATCGCCAGTCTTCGCAGCCTGTTTCCGCTCGTGCCTGTAGCCACGAGGCTCCTTTCGGTTGCTCCCTTGTGGAGCTGTTCATCGATCGCGACCCGCTCATGGGAGCGCTCCCCCACCTAAGCCGCCGATGGTTAATCGATGGTTTGCGCGGTGTTACGGATCGCCGGTGCGTATAAGATCACGTTCCGCCGGCCGCGCCTAGATCATGTTTTTCCGGACGCCGTGGGAGCAGGGCATACACCCCGGTGAAAGGCCTTAGTCGGACAGGCCCGCCGGCACGGGCACCTTGAGGTACGCCAGGAGGGCGACGACTTCACGGTCGAGTTCCAGGCCCACCTCGTGGATCGCGTCCACTCCCAACGAGCCGAACGCGTGACTGGGTTGCTCGATGACGAACCGCGCTCCGCCGTCCGGCCGGTCGCTGATCAAGGTGCGCAGGGGCGCGTACAGCATGACCGTCGGGTCGTACCTGAACATCCGCTCGGCCGTGGTGTGGTTGCCCATCAGGTATTCGACGCAGTGCCTGGTGTCGCCCGCGAGGTTCATCATCGGTCGCAGGTCGCCGCTGCTCCAGTAGATGAGGAAGTCGTGCGGCGCCCGTTCGCGCATGAGGGCAAGGACGTCGTCCCAGGGTGCGTCGCGGGCCACCAACGCCTTGAACGCCGCCTCGTCATAGGCCGGGACGGCCTGCTCGTACTGCCGCCGGAAGTCATCGAAGGAGCGGTCGATGCTGATGTCCAGGCACCGGGCCTGGTAGCGCCGTTCGGCCCATCCGCGCTCCATCAGGCTCCCTCTCTACCTGGCGGGCTAGTTCCCCGAACCTACCAGCAAGAGTCCGAAATGCGAGTTTAGTATCTGAATAGTACTTATCCGACCGGGGACGGGGTGACTGGTGAACGGCGCGGAAGCACTGCTGCGGACGCTCGTCGACGGCGGCGTCGAGGTGCTCTTCACGAACCCCGGCACCACCGAGCTGCACCTGGTCGGGGCGCTGGAGGCGGTTCCCGAACTGCACGGCGTGCTCGCTCTCTTCGAGGGCGTCGTCAGCGGCGCGGCCGACGGTTACGCCCGGATCGCGGGTAAGCCCGCCGCGACGCTGCTGCACCTCGGGCCCGGACTCGCGTACGGCCTGACGAACCTGCACAACAGCCGCCGCGCCAACTCGCCGGTGGTGAACATCGTCGGGGACCACGCGACGTTCCACACCGCCTTCGATCCACCGTTGAACTCCGACATCGCCGCGCTGGCGGGATGGCTACGCGGCCCCGTCCGCCGCCCCGAGGACGCAGCCGGTGCCGGACCGGACGCCGCCGCCGCGCTCGCCGCCGCCCTGGAGCCACCCGGGCAGATCGCCACCGTGATCATGCCGGCGGACGTGTCCTGGTCCGAGGGAGGTGCGGCCGGGGCGCCCGTACGGCCCCGGCCGGCGCCGACAGTCGATCAGGAGACGATCACCCAGGTCGCGGAGGCCCTTCGAAGCGGCGAGACGACCGCACTGGTGATCGGCGGACCAGCTCTACGGGAGGCCGGCCTGCTGGCAGCGGGCCGCATCGCCGCGGCGACCGGTGCACGGGTCTTCCAGGAGCTCTACTCCAACCGGGTCGAACGAGGGGCGGGCCTACCCGCGTTCCCCCGGCTCGGCTTCTATCCCGACCAGGTGCTCGACCAACTGCACGGGACGCGGCACGTCATCGTCGCGGGAACCAAGGCACCGGTCTCGTTCTTCGCCTACCCCGACCAGCCGAGCCTCCTCGTGCCCGACGGGGCCCGGACGCACGTCCTGGCCGAGGTCGGTCAGGACGCCGTCGCCGCGCTGGTCCGGCTCGCCGACCTGGTGGCACCGGACGCGACGCCCCAGGTCACCGACCCGCACCGACCGACCCTACCCACCGGTGCGCTCACCCTGCAGAACTGGGCCGACGTCATCGCGGCGCTGCTACCCGAACGGGCCATCATCATCGACGAGTCCGTGAGCTCCGGCACGACCCTCGCCGCCGCCACCGTCGGCGCTCCCCGACACGACGTGCTGATGCAGACCGGTGGCGCCATGGGCGACGGTCTGCCCCTGGCCGTCGGCGCCGCCGTCGCCGCACCCGACCGACCGGTGGTGGCGCTGGTGGCCGACGGCTGCGTGATGTACACCGCCACCGCGCTCTGGACCCAGGTACGCGAGCGGTTGAACATCACCAACGTGATCCTCAACAACCACGGGTACGCGATCCTGCGCCAGGAGTGGGGCTATTTCAGCACGCAGCCGGGCCCGGCGAACCCCGACGCCAATCCACTGTTCGACCTGACCAACCCTCAGATCGACTTCGTGGGACTGGCGAACGCGTTCGGGATGCCCGCCACCCGCGCCAGCACCGCCGAGGAACTCGCGGAGCAGTTCTCCGCAGCACTGAACCAGCCGGGCCCGCACCTCATCGACGCCACCATCCCCGCTGCGGCCTAGGCGACGCCTGCCTGGCGGCGCCAGAGCACCGTGCAGGCCGCGGCCAGGGCCAGCCCGAGCAGCGGGGCGACACCCACCCCGGCGAGCGTGCAGGCCACCGCGAGCAGCGCCGGCGGCATCCAGCACCAGGCGGGCACGGTACGCGGGACACGACCGCGACGACGGGCCGCTGCTTCCACCGCCATCGGCACCACCAGCACCGGCAACGCGGCGGCCAGCAGCGTCAGCCACTGCAGCACCAGACGGTCGAACCGCGCCACCGCCAGCATCCCGCCGAGCACCGCGACGAGCAGCATCGCCGCCCGCGCCGGCACGCGGGGAGCCAGGCCACGCACCGCCAGGGAACCGGAGTACGTGGTGGTCAGCGCCGCCGCGAAAACCGCCACCGCGACGAACAGATTCGCGTACGCGGCCAGCCCCGAGCCGGCGGCGAGCAGCGCGACCACGTCGGCCGAGCCGGTCCGCAGCCACAGGCCGGCCCCGGCCAGCACCCCGAGCAGCGCCGGCCCGACCAGCAGCGCCACGCACCAGGCCAGGTCCCGCCTTCGGGAAAGGCCCACGCTGAAGTCCGGTGCGCGCAGCGCGAACACGGCCGCGTACCCGATCAGCGCGGCGGCGTCGGCGAGCCCGCCGCCGGCGAGGCGGACCGGGGCACCGGGTGGTGGAAGCACCGTCAGGCACCAGCCGACCAGCACCACCGCGCTGAGCGTGGTGACCACCGCGACCCGGTTACCGAGCCGGGCTGGCGCCCAGGAGACAGCGAGGACCGCCACCTCCAGCAGCGCCGGCCCGGCCCAGCCGGGCAGGTGGGTCAGCGCGGCCAGCGAGGCCCCGCCGAGCCCGACGTTGAACCCGTTCCACCCGACCATCGACACGGCCAGCACCGCCGCCAGCAGCAGCCGCGAGGTGTCCCCCAGGTACGCGGGCAGCACCGCGGTCAACGTCCCGCCGTCGCCGAGCGGCCGACGCAGCCCGATCAGGCCCTGCCCCCAGAGCAGGGCCGCCATCAGCGCCCCGCCGACCAGCAGCCCGGCCACCGGCACCGCGCCACCGTGTCGGGCAGCCATCGCCGCGCCGAGGACCAGCGTGGCGGGTGCGGTGCCGATGCCCAGCCACGCGCCGACCGCCGCCGGCCACCGCCGTTCGGGGCTGTCAGGCAACGTGGCGCAGGTAGCCGGCGATCGCGGCGTCGAGCACCTCCGCGCCCGGACGTGCCCACACCTCGGCGGAGAAGACCTCCACCTCGATCGGGCCGACGTAGCCGGCCGCGTCCACCGCCTCGCGAAGCCGACGCAGCTCGATGCAGCCGTCGCCGGGCAACGCCCGGCCGAGCAGCACCCCCTCCGGCAGCGGGGTCACCCAGTCGCACACCTGGAACGCGGCGATCCACTCGCCCGCCCGCGCGATCTGCGCGTACACCGTGTCGTCCCACCAGACGTGGTACGCGTCGACCACCACGCCGACCACCGCCGGGTCGAACCGCTCGGCGATGTCCAACGCCTGGCCGAGGGTGGCGATCACGCACCGGTCGGCGGCGAACATCGGGTGCAGCGGCTCGATGGCCAGCCGTACCCCGGCCGCCTCGGCGTGCGGTGCCAGCTCGCCGATCGCGTCGGCGACCCGACGCCGGGCGCCGCCGATGTCCCGGCTGCCGACCGGCAGCCCACCGGAGACCAGCACCAGCTCCGGGGCACCCAGGGCGGCGGCCTCCTCGATGGCCCGCAGGTTCTCCGCGCGCCAGTCGTCGGCGGAGAAGAATCCGCCCCGGCACAGCGACGTGACGGCGAGGCCGGCGTCGCGGACCAGTTTCGCCGATCGGGCCAACCCGTACTCGGCCACCGGCTCCCGCCACAGGCCGATGCCCGGCACGCCGGCCGCCACGCACCCGGCCACCACCTCGGGCAACGGCCAGCGCTGGGCGGTCGCCTGGTTGAACGAGAACCGGGCGAGGCTCGCTGGGCTGGTCTCCGCTCGCGACTGCGGGGCTCGCACAGCCGGCTCACGCCTCGCGCTCACTGCGCCACCCCCGCCACTGTGAACAGCGCTCGGGCGCGGGCGGCGGCCAGGTCGGCGTCGGGGAGCAGCCCGGCCGCGTCGGCCAGGGTGAGCAGGGTGGCCAGGTGCGCCGGGGACCGGCCGGACTGCGCGCCACCGACCATCGTGAAATGGTCCTGGTGCCCGGCCAGCCAGGCCAGGAACACGATCCCCGTCTTGTAGTGCCAGGTCGGCGCCGCGAACAGGTGCCGGGCCAGGGGCACCGTGGGCCCGAAGATCTCGTCGTACGCCGTCAGGTCCCCCCGGTCCAGGGCGGCCAACGCGGCGGCGGCGGCCGGCGCGATGGCCGCGAACACGCCGAGCAGCGCGTCGGAGTGACCCACCTCGTCACCCCGGACCAGCTCCGGGTAGTGGAAGTCGTCACCGGTGTAGAGGCGTACCCCGGCCGGCAGGCGGCGGCGCATCGCGACCTCCCGGTCGGCGTCCAGGAGCGACACCTTGATGCCGTCCACGGTGGACTGGTGCGTTTTGATCAGCTCGATCACCGTGTCGGCGGCCAGGTCCAGGTCGACCGCACCCCAGTAGCCGGTCAACGCCGGGTCGAACATCGGACCCAGCCAGTGCAGCACCACCGGTTCGTCGGCGGCGCTGAGCAGCTCGTCGTACACCCGCAGGTAGTCCTCCGGGCCGCGTGCGGCGGCCGCCAGGTGCCGGCTGCACATCAGCACCGGTCGGGCGCCGGCGGCGCGGACGTCGTCGAGCTGCTCGGCGTACGCGGTCGTGACCGCCGCCAGGGTGGCCGGGCCGGCGGGCAACTGGTCGGTGTTGACCCCGGCGACGATCCGACCGCCGACCGCGCGGGC
Source organism: Micromonospora sp. NPDC049089 (assembly GCF_040648775.1). Lineage (NCBI taxonomy): Bacteria > Bacillati > Actinomycetota > Actinomycetes > Micromonosporales > Micromonosporaceae > Micromonospora > Micromonospora sp. NPDC049089. Next base: position 7,846 of record NZ_JBEZEH010000156.1, on the reverse strand, counting down.
CTCGGCGGCGCTGCGCCGGATCAGCTCCCGGGTGGCCGGATAGTCCAGCCCCATCCCCCGCTGGGCGGTGTCCATCGCCTCGGCGACCCCGAGCCCGTACGACCAGAGATGCCGTCGGAAGGCGAGGGTGGTGTCCCAGTCCACCGCCGCCGGGGCGCCCGGCACGTTCTCCGCGCCCGGGTCGGCGACCACGTGCGCGGCGGCGTACGCGATCCGACTGGTCGCGGGCGCGTCCGGTCGGGCGAAGCCGCCACCCCCGGCCAGCCGGTGCCGCCGTCCACCGGGCAACACCACCTCGGCGGTCATGAGCGCAGCTCCGGCACCTCGACACGCGCACCCTCGCGGGCCGAGCGCAGCCCCAGCTCGGCGAGCTGCACGCCGCGCGCGCCGGCCAGGAAGTCCCACCGGAACGGCTCGCCGGCCACCACGTGCCGCAGGTAAGCCTCCCACTGCACCTTGAAGCCGTTGTCGAACTCCTCGTTGTCGGGCACCTCGGCCCACTGGGCGCGGAAGTCCTCGGTGGCCGGCAGGTCCGGGTTCCACACCGGCTTCGGGGTGAGGGCCCGGTGCTGCACCCGGCAGTTGCGCAGGCCGGCGATCGCGCTGCCCTCGGTGCCGTCGACCTGGAACTCCACCAGCTCGTCGCGGTACACCCGCACGGCCCAGGAGGAGTTGATCTGCGCGATCACCCCGCTGTCGAGTTCGAAGATGCCGTACGCGGCGTCGTCGGCGGTGGCCGCGTACGGGTGACCGGCCTCGTCGACCCGTTCGGGCACGTGGGTGGCGGTCACGCAGGAGACGGCGGTGACCCGGCCGAACAGCTCCTCCAGCACGTAGTGCCAGTGCGGGAACATGTCGACCACGATGCCGCCTCCGTCCTCGCTCCGGTAGTTCCACGACGGTCGCTGAGCGGGCTGCCAGTCGCCCTCGAACACCCAGTACCCGAACTCGCCGCGCACCGAGAGGATCCGGCCGAAGAAGCCGCCGTCGATGAGGCGCTTGAGCTTGCGCAGACCGGGCAGGAAGAGCTTGTCCTGCACGACACCGGTGCGGACGCCGGCCGCGTCCGCCGCCCGGGCCAGGTCGAGGGCCGCCGCGGTGTCCTCGGCGAGAGGCTTCTCCGTGTAGATGTGCTTGCCGGCCTCGATGGCCTGCCGGATCGCCTTCTCCCGTTGCTGGGTGACCTGCGCGTCGAAGTAGATCTCGACGTCGTCGCGGGCCAGCGCCGAGGTCAGGTCCGTGGTCCAGTCGGTCAGCCCGTGCCGCTCGGCGAGCTCCCGGAGCTTCGTCTCGTTGCGCCCGACCAGGACCGGTTCCGGCCAGATGGTGGTGCCGTCGGCCAACGCCACACCACCGGATTCGCGGATGGCCAGCAGCGACCGGACGAGGTGCTGCCGGTAGCCCATCCTTCCGGTCACGCCGTTGACGATGATGCCGATCGACCTGCGGGTCATGGTGTTCCTTCCGTCGTGCTGGTCGTGCCGATCCGCGCTCAGTGGTTGGCGGCCGCGCTGCCGAGCAACCCACGCAGATCGGTGGCGAGCCGGTCGAAGCGGGAATCCGACATCACCTGCGCGTAGTCGCGGTGCGCCGGCAGCTCGACCGGGAAGGTGCGGATGATCCGGCCGGGCCGGGGACTCATCACCACGACCCGGGTGCCGAGGAAGACCGCCTCGGCGATGGAGTGGGTGACCAGCACCACCGTTGTTCCGGTCTCGCGCCAGATCCGGTGCAGTTCGGCGTTCATCTGTTCCCGGGTCAGCGCGTCCAGGGCGCCGAACGGTTCGTCCATGAGCAGCACCGGCGGGGAGTGCAGCAGTGCGCGGCAGAGCGCCACGCGCTGCTGCATGCCGCCGGACAGCTCGTGTGGCAACGCCTTCTCGAAACCGGTGAGGCCGGTCATCTCGATCAGCTCGTCAGCGCGGCGGGCCGCCTGCGCCCGGTCCATGCCGCGCATCTCGGCCTGGAGCAGGATGTTGGCTCGCGCACCGCGCCACTCCAGCAGCGCGGCCTTCTGGAAGACGAAGCCGATCTCCTTCTGCGGGCCGCGCACCGGGCGCTCCAGCAGGGACACGTCACCGCTGGTCGGCTTGACCAACCCCGCGACGATCTTGAGGAGGGTGGACTTGCCGCAGCCGGACGGGCCGACGATCGTGACGAACTCGCCCGGCTCGATGTCCAGCGACACGTCGTCCAACGCTGTGGTCTGCGTCCGACGGGTGGTGAACCGGACGGTCAGCCCGGACATCCCGATGGCGGTGCCGGTGGCTGCCGGCGCGGCGGTCACCGGGTCACCCCTGCGCCGCGTACGAGGAGTCCCAGTACGCGTTGGGCGCTCCGGGGTCCTTCAGCTCGGCGTAGCGGGACATCAGGTCGATGGTCTCGCTCCACTGGGCCTCGGTGTTCACCCCGGGCGGGCCGTCCGCGCCGATCAGCGGCATGTTGAGGGTGAGCTGCTTGGTGAGCACCTCGGGCGCCGGCTCGTTTTCGGCCAGGACCGTCATCGCGCTCACCGCGCCGGCCGGGTCCCGGGCGGCGTCGGCCCAGGACTTCTGGGTGGCCTTGACGAACTTGCGGACCAGCTCCGGGTCCTTCTGGAGGGTCTGGGTGTTGGCGATCAGGCCAGTGCCGAGCAGGTTCATCCCGTAGTCGGCGAACAGCAGCACGTCGACCTTCTTGCCGGTCTTGCTCTCGATCGTGGGCGCCTGGTCGTGGAAGAAGCCCATGATGGCGTCGACCTTGCCCTCGGCCAAGGCGGCGATCTTGCCGGCGGCGTCGACGTTGACCACCTTGACGTCGTCCTTCTTGAGGCCGTTCTTCTCCAGCCAGGCCGGGAAGGTCGCGTAGAGGGCGTCGCCGGGGGTGCCGCCGACGGTCTTGCCCTTGAGGTCGGCCGGGGTCTTGATGTTCTCCTCGGTAAAGAACTCCACCGAGGAGGGTCCCTTCTCCAGGTACGCGCCGAGGCTGCGCACCGGCATGCCGCTGGCCACCGACTTCAGCAGCACCGGGCTGTCGGCCCACCCGAAGTCGGTCTGCTTCTGGGCGACCTGCTTGACGGTGTTGCCCGAGCCGTTGCCGGGCAGGATCTTCAGGTCGATGCCCTCGGCGGAGTAGTAACCCTTCTGCAGGCCGTAGTAGAAGGGCGCGTGCTCGCCGTAGGGCACCCAGTTGAGGGTGAGGGTGACCTGCTTCTTGCCGTCCGCGCCGGTCTTGCCGACGGGATCGTCCCCACCGCAGCCGGTGGCGGCGACCAGCAGGGCGGCGGTGGCCAGGATGGTGGTGGCGGTGCGTTTCATCGGTGCCTCCGTGATGGGGTCGGTCAGGAGGTGGTGAGGGACACGCCGGCCCGGCGGCTGGCGTGCCACGGAATGAGCAGTGCCTCGGCGATCTCGACCAGGACGAACAGGACGATGCCGATGGCGGACATCAGGATCAGGTCGGCGAACAGCAGTGGGGCGTCGAGGTTGCCGTTTGCCAGCAACAGGACGTAGCCGAGCCCTTCGCTGGCGCCGACGAACTCACCGACCACGGCACCGACCACGGCGAGGGTGACGGCCACCTTCAGGCCGGCCATCAGGTGCGGCAACGCGTTCGGGAAGCGGATCTTGCGGAAGGTGCGCCAGTGCCCGGCGCCCATCGTGGCGGCGAGGTCGAGCAGCTCCGGGTCGGTGGAGCGCAGCCCGGCCACGCCGGAGATGACCACCGGGAAGAACGCGATGAGCACCGCCAGGATGATCTTCGGAGTGAGGCCGAGGCCGAACCAGACCACCAGCAGCGGCGCGATGGCGATCTTCGGGATGACCTGTGCGAACAGGACGATCGGGTAGAGCGCCTTGTCCAGGGTGCGGGAGTAGGCGATGGCGACAGCGGTGACCAGACCCAACGCGGCGGCGAGCACGAAGCCGAGCACTGTCTCGTAGAGGGTGACCACTGTGTGCCGGGCCAGCTCGGACCACTGGGTGGTCATCGTCTCCCAGACCTGGCCGGGGGTGGGCACCAGGTAGTTCGGGACGTATTCGCGGGCCGCCACGAACCACCAGGCGGCGAAGAAGACCGCGAGCACCAGCGCAGGGCGCCAGAGCGAGTCGGCGAAGGTCACCGCCCGGCGAGCGAGCGTGGGACGCGGCGGTCGGCCGCCCCCGGATGGCGTTCTCGCCATAGTGGACGGATCCGCACCGTCACGAGCCTGCCGTGCATCGGTGCCGCCGGGCCCGGCAGCGGCGGCTCGCGCACCGCCGGTCAGGTCGGCGGCGGCCTGCCGACCCGCCGTGTCCAAAGAGTTCTCGGTCACGCGGAACCTCCTCGGGGCCCGGCACGACGCCCACGGAACGGGCCGGTCGGCGGATCAGGCAAACGCTTTCCTGGAGCGTAGGCGGCCCCCTCACGCCGGGCAAGGCCTTTCCTCGATCTGTTTCCACCGATGTCTGGCAGCCCTCGGCAGCCGTCCCGAAAGGACGGTCAACCTGCCGCAGGGTAGGTGTCCAGCAGGCCGCACATGCCCAACCGGCCCCGCTCGACCGGCGCGTCCACCACGTACACCCCGGCGTCGCCCAGGTGTCCCGGATCCCCCCGCTCCAGGGCATCGAGCTGAGCGGCGGTGTCGGCGGCGGCGCGGCCCGCGCCGGCCTCCCACCGCTGACGCCACCGCGTCAGCAACGGCTGGCGCAGGGCTGCCGCGGCGGCGTGGAACGCTGCCAACGCCGCCGGACCACCGGACCGCAGCGACTGGAAGCCGGTCACCGCCAGATCCCGACGGCGGTACGCGACGCGCACGTCCGCCCCTGGCGCTCCCCCGTCGGGCAACGCCGCCGCCACGGCGTACGCGGCCGGATCGGCCAGCACCTCGGGTGGGAAGGTCAGCACCGCGTCGCCCGCCTCGGGCAGGCCGCTGTTCTGCATCAGGACCACGATGCTCAGCCCGCCGGTGTTGACCAGGCGGTGCACGGTGCCCGGCTCGAACCAGACCACCACCCCCGGTCGCAGCGGCGTCTCCCGGTAGCCGGCCGTGGTCAGGGTCTGCACCATGCCCTCCCCGTCGGTCACCACGTACCCCTCGGTGCAGCACAGGTGCACGTGCGGGGTGCCGCCGACCAGGCCGTCCGTGGCCACCGTGTCGTAGACGCGCAGCCGGGACACCCCGACCCCACCGGGCAGCGGCGCCGGCCGATCACGCATCGAAGTACTCGTCCGTGTCGTCGGCGGCCGGCAGTGACACCAGCAGCACGGTGAGGTCGCCGATGGCCCGGTGCCGGCAGCCCGGCTTGATCAGGAACGCGGACATCGGCCGAGCGGGGTGACGGACGCCGTCCAGCTCGATCTCGCCCTCACCGGCCAGCACGACGTAGTACTCGGTGGCGACCCGGTGGTGGTGGGTCACCGCGTCCTGCACCTGGAGCAGATGCACGCTGGCCTGGCCCTCGCTCTCGGCGATGAAGCCCCGGCGGGTGGTCCCACACGAGCAGCGACGGGCGGTAAGTTCGTCGAGTTGAAGTACCGCGAAGCGATCGGACACGGCCGGGCCTCCCTGCGGGAAAGGGCTTTCTCTGCGGTACGGTGACGCTAGCCGGCACGACGAAACGCCGTCAACAGATCGAGGGGGCGGGCCATGGCGACCCTGTCCGATGTGGCCCGCCGTGCGGGCGTCTCACCCGCCACCGCCTCCCGCGTCATCAACGGCAGCAGCAAGCCGGTCACCGACGAGCTGCGGGAACGGGTGCTCGCCGCCGTCGCCGAGTTGCAGTACGTGCCGAACGCGCACGCCCAACTACTGGCCCGCTCGCACCGCAGCGCTGTCGGTGTGATCGTGCACGACGTCTCCGACCCCTACTTCGCGGAGATCACGCGAGGGCTGCAACGGGTCGCCACCGACCAGGGCCGGCTGCTGATGATCTGCAACAGCTACCGGGACCCGGACCGCGAGTTGGAGTACGTGGAACTGCTGCGCGGCCACCAGGTGGCGGCGCTGATCCTGGCCGGCTCGGGCTACCACGACGAGGCGTTCACCCGGCAGCTCAACGAGAAGCTCGCCGCGTACGAGGCCACCGGCGGGCGGGTGGCGGTGATCGGCCGGCACGAGCACTCCGGCGACGCGGTGATGCCGGACAACCGGACCGGCGGCTTCCTCGCCGGGCGGGAGCTGTGCGGGTTGGGGCACCGGGCGATCGGCGTGGTCGCCGGCCCGCGCATCCTGACCACCACCACCGACCGGCTCGCCGGCCTCCGGCAGGCCCTCACCGAGCAGGGCCGCGAGCTGCCCGAACGGCGCATCCGGTACGCGGAGTTCGACCGCGACGGTGGCGCGGAGGCCACCGCCCGACTGCTCGACGCCGACCCGGAGCTGACCGCCGTCGTGGCGCTCAACGACTCGATGGCCATCGGCGCGCTCGCCACCCTGCGCGCGCGTGGGATGGCGGTGCCACAGCAGATCTCGGTGCTGGGTTTCGACGACATGCCGATCGCCCGGGACGTGACCCCGGCGCTGACCACAGTGCGACTGCCCCTTGTCGACATGGGTGTGCGGGCGATGTCCCTGGTGCTCGGCGTCGGAGCCCCGACGCCCCGGGTCGAGGTGCTCCCCGCCGAGCTGGTCCGCCGCGACACCGCCGGTCCCGTCCCCCGGTCCACCCGTGCCACCGCGGGTTCCGCGCCACGCGCACGGCGAGGTGACAGGACGTCGTGACCGGAGTCAGCCCGACCCAGCGGCCCCTCACGCGCGCCGACGTGGCGTACCTGATCGCTGCGTCGTTCGGCCCACACACCCGGGTCCGCGACGCTGGTCCGCTGGCCGGCGGCGGGTTCGCGACGGTCTGGTGGGCGCTGCTCGACGACGACCGTCGGGTGGTGCTGAAGTTGGCTCCGCCGGCCGGAACCCCGCTGCTGCGCTATGAGCGCGGGCTCTGCGCCGCCGAGGAGCGGTACTTTCGGCTCGTCGCGCAGCGGGCACCGCAGGTGCCCGTCCCCCCGGTGCTGTGGCGCGGCGCCGACCCGGCGTACGGCGAGTGGTTGGTCACCACGATGCTTCCCGGCCGGTCGCTGTCCGGCCTGGCCGAGGCCGGTGTCGTCGTCGACGACGGCCCGGCGCGCCACGACCTCGGGGTGGCCCTCGCCGCGTTGCACGGGGTGACCGGTGAGCGGTTCGGGTACGACGACGACCGGGCCGGCGGGCCGACCTGGCGGGCGGCGTTCACGGCGATGCTCGACGCGCTCCTGGCCGACGCGGCCGACTGGGACGTCCGACTGCCGGTGACCCCGGAGCAGCTGCACGCGCTGGTGGGGCGGCACGCCGACGTGCTCGACGAGGTGCGCCGACCGGCGCTGCTGCACTTCGACTGCTGGGACGGCAACGTGCTGGCGGCACCCGACGCGGACGGCCGGTTGCGGCTGCGCGGCCTGGTGGACGGCGAGCGGTTCCTCTACGGCGACCCGCTGCTGGACCTGGTCTCGCCGCTGCTCTTCCGACGTGTGGAGGACGAGCCGGAGCATCCCCTGGTGCGCGGTTACCAGGCCGGCGCGCCCGAACCGTTGGTGCTGGACGCCTCGGCACGCCGCCGGCTCGGTCTCTACCGGTTGCACCTGTACCTGCTGATGACAGTGGAGATGCCCAGCCGCGGGATGACCGCGCACAGCCATCCCGTCCGGTCCGCCCGGCTGGCGGCCCTGCTCGACGAGGAGCTGGCCGCGCTCGCCGCGGGCTGACGTCCCGGCGCGGGTGGCGTCCGGCGCATGATCGGCCGGCGCGGGTGGCGTCCGGCGCATGATCGGCCGGCGCGGGTGGCGTCCGGCGCATGATCGGCCGGCGCGGGTGGCGTCCGGCGCGGGGGCGGGCGGGGCCCCCCCGCCGGGCGGG
>NZ_JBEZEH010000155.1:0-17832 GCF_040648775.1 Micromonospora sp. NPDC049089 | reverse complement strand
TCTGCTGGCGCTCAGCGCCGCCGCGAACGCGCTCGGCCAGTTGGCCAGCAACGCGGCGCTGGCCCAGCACGTGCCGGCTGCCCCCGGTGGCGCCCGCCAGCGCATGGATGCAGTGCACCGCCATCGCCGAAGGGAACCATCTCAATGAAGAGAAGCCGAATACTCGCCACGGTAGCCATGCTCGCGGCGGGGACCGGCCTCGTCGCCTGCTCCTCCGACGAGGGCGGCAGCGACGCGAGCAGTTGCACGAACACCATCACCAAGCAGAACGTGCCGGTCGTGACGATGTGGGGCTGGTACCCCAACACCCAGCTCGTCGTCGACAACTTCAACAAGCAGCACGACGATGTGCAGGTCTGCTGGACCAACGTCGGCCAGGGCAGTGACGAGTACGACAAGTTCCAGACCGCCATCTCGGCGGGCACCGGCGCACCTGACGTGATCATGGTCGAGGCGGACCGGATCCCGACGTTCCAGATCCAGGGCGCGCTCGTCGACATCAAGCAGTACGGCTTCGACGCGGTCAAGGCCAACTACGGCGAGGGCGCCTGGAAGGACGTTTCGGTCGGCGACAAGGTCTACGGCGTCCCGGTCGACGGCGGCCCGGTGGCGATGATCTACCGGAAGGACATCTTCGACAAGTACAAGATCACGCCGCCGAAGACCTGGGCCGAGTACGAGCAGGCCGCCCAGAAGGTCAAGGACGCCGGCGGTCCGCTCTTCGGTGACCTCGGCGCGAACGTCTCGGCGCTCACCATGGCGCTGCAGATCCAGAAGGGCGCTGCTCCCTTCACCTACGATCCGGCGCAGCCGAAGGCGATCGGGGTGAAGCTCAACGACCAGGCGTCCAAGGACGTGCTGGACTACTGGGGCGGCCTCGCCAAGAAGGGCCTGGTCGGTACGCAGGACCAGTTCACCCCGGAATACATCTCCGGCGTCATCAACGGCAACTACGCGACGTACATCTCGGCTGCCTGGGCGCCCGGCTACCTCACCGGCGCGGGTGTCGGTAAGGGGCAGGACACCGGCAAGTTCGCGGTGGCGCCGCTGCCGCAGTGGGACTCGGCCAACCCGGTGCAGGTCAACTGGGGTGGGTCGGCCTTCTCGGTGACCAAGCAGGCCAAGAAGCCGGAGCTGGCCGCGAAGGTCGCCTACGGCCTCTACGCCGACAAGGAGTCACTCACCGACGGCTGGACCAACCAGATCATCTTCCCGCTGAACCTCACGGCGCTCAAGGACCCCGCGTTCGTCGACCTGAAGGTGGCGTTCTTCGACGGCCAGCAGGCGAACAAGGAGGTCTACCTTCCCGCCGCGGACGCCTACAAGGGCGTCGCGTACGCCCCGTTCGGTCAGTACTACCTCGACGCCATGACGAAGCAGGTCAGCGAGATCATCAAGGGCTCCGTCACCGGTTCGCAAGCTGCCGACCGGCTCCAGGAGGACGTGGCGAAGTACGCCAAGGAACAAGGCTTCACCGTTCAGTGACCGGATGGGTGGGCCGCGCCGCACCGAGCGGCCGGCCCACCCTCCACCCTCACCGTCCACGTCCCGGAGACCAAGATGACACTCCTGACCGAGAAGCGCGCACCACGTCCTCAGCCTGAGACGCGCAAGATCCGTGGCAAGGTGCACCTCCGCGAACACCTGATGGGGTGGCTCTTCGTCGGGCCGTTCGGGATCGTGTTCCTGGCGTTCCTCATCGCCCCGCTGGGGTACGCGCTGTACCTCAGTCTGTTTCAGAAGAAGCTGATCGGCGGCACCAGCTTCGTTCTCTTCGACAACTACGTGAAGGCGTTCACCGACCCGAGCTTCCTGTCCGGGGCGTGGTTCGTCATCCGCTTCTCGCTGGTCTCGATCCCGCTGCAGATCGTCATCGCGCTCGCGCTGGCCCTCATCCTGGACTCGGTGACCACCCTGTTCGCCCGTTTCTCCCGCCTCATGATCTTCCTGCCGTACGCGATCCCCACAGTCATCGGGGCGGTGATGTGGGGGTTCCTCTACAGCAGGGGCTTCGGCCCGCTCACCGACATCTTCGGGCTGTTCGGCGCCACCGCACCCGACTTCCTGAGCAGCGACCTGATCTTCTACGGGCTGCTCAACGTCGTCACCTGGCAGTGGGCCGGCTACTACATGATCATCCTGTACGCGGCGTTGCAGGGCGTCGACCCGACGCTCTACGAGGCGGCCCGGATGGACGGCGCCGGGCGGTGGCAGATCGCGACCCGGATCAAGATCCCGCTGATCGCGCCCGCCCTGATCCTCATCCTGGTCTTCTCGCTCATCGGCACCCTGCAGTTCTTCAACGAACCGCAGATCCTGCGATACCTCGCCGCGGGCACCATCGGCGCGGACTTCACCCCGAACATGTACGCGTACCAACAGGCGTTCTCGCTCGCCAACTTCAACTACGGGTCGGCGATCTCCTTCGCCCTCGGCGGGCTCGTGTTCATCTGCGTGTACGCCTTCCTGTTCTTCACCCGCAAGCGGAGGAGCTTCCTCTGATGACCGACCACACCAGCGTCCGCGCCGGCGCCCGCCGACCGCAGCGCTATCTCCCCCTGCAGATCCTCCTCGGCTTCCTGGTGATCTACTTCCTCGTACCGTTCTGGTGGGTCATCGTCAACAGCTCCAAGGACGCACCCGGGCTGTTCGGCGGCGGCAACACCCTCTGGTTCACCGACCAGGTCGACTACCTCGGGAACCTGCGGCAGCTCTTCACCTACGACGGTGGCATCTACCTGCGGTGGATGCTCAACTCCACGCTCTACGCGATCGCCGGCGGCGTCGGCGCCACCGTCCTGGCGGTCATGGCCGGCTACGGGTTCGCCAAGTACCGGTTCGCCGCCCGACGCTTCAGCTTCGCCGTCGTGCTCGGCGCGCTGATGGTGCCCGCCACCGCTCTGGTCATCCCGACCTTCATCATGTTCTCCCGGCTCGGCCTGACGAACACGGTCTGGGCGGTGATCCTCCCGTCGCTGCTCAACCCGTTCGGCGTCTACCTGATGCACGTGTACGCGCGCGACGCGGTGCCCGACGAGCTCCTGGACGCGGCGCGGGTCGACGGCGCGGGAGAGATACGGACGTTCATCCAGATCGCCCTTCCGCTGATGCGTCCCGCTGTGGTCACCGTGCTGCTCCTGTCGGCCGTGGCGTCCTGGAACAACTACTTCCTGCCGCTGGCCATGCTCTCCGACAACCGGCTCTTCCCGGTCACCGTCGGCCTTGGCCTCTGGCAGGGAATCGCGTCCGCGAACAACGCGGGAACCACCTCGCTGTGGAGCCTCATCATCCTGGGTTCCCTGGTGTCCGTGATCCCGCTGATCATCGCGTTCTTCAGCCTGCAACGACACTGGCGCGGCGGCCTCTCCGTCGGAGGTCTCCGGTAGGCCGCGCCGACGCCACCAGCCAATCCACCACACGCGCATTGATCGCCGCGCAGGACGCGGCCGGACGGATGACAGAGAGGTGTGCTGATGTCGACGACGAATCGACCGCTGCGCAGCGGGGAGTGGTTCGGTGCGGAAGGCCGCAACGGGTTCATCCATCGGTCCTGGATGCGCAACCAGGGGTTTGCGGACGACGTCTTCGACGGTCGCCCGGTGATCGGCATCGCCACCACCTGGTCGGAGCTGACACCCTGCAACGCCCACCTGCGAGACCTCGCCGAGTCGGTGAAGCGGGGCGTGTGGGAGAGCGGGGGCCTGCCGCTGGAGTTCCCGGCGATGAGCCTGGGCGAGCCGCTGATGCGACCCACGACCATGCTCTACCGCAACCTGTTGGCGATGGAGCTGGAGGAGTCGGTCCGCGCCAACCCGCTCGACGGGGTGGTCCTGCTCTCCGGCTGTGACAAGACCACCCCCGGCCTGCTGATGGGCGCGGCGAGCGTCGACCTGCCGACACTGATGTTGACCGGCGGCCCGATGCTCAACGGCAAGTTCCGCGGCCAGGACATCGGCTCCGGCACCGTCGTCTGGCGCTTCACCGAGGAGATGCGGGCCGGTCGGATGACCGCGGCCGACTGCTCCGAGGCGGAGGTCGGCATGTCCCGAAGCCGAGGCCACTGCATGACAATGGGTACCGCCTCCACGATGGCCTGTGTGACCGAGGCGCTGGGCGTGCAACTGCCGGGGGCGGCCGCCGTGCCGGCGGTCGACTCCCGGCGGTACGCGCTCGCGCACGCCGCCGGACGCCGGATCGTCGCCATGGTCGAACAGGACCAACGGCTGTCCTCGGTGCTCACCAGGCAGGCGTTCGAGAACGCCGTCCGGGTCAACGCCGCCATCGGCGGCTCCACCAACGCTGTCGTACACCTGCTCGCGATCGCCGGACGCCTCGGCGTCCCCCTGTCGTTGGAGGACTTCGATACCCTCACCGCCGACGTGCCCATGCTCGTCAACCTCATGCCGTCCGGGACGTACCTGATGGAGGACTTCGCCTACGCGGGCGGCCTCCCGGTGGTGATGAAGGAACTCGCTCCGCTGCTGCACATGGACCACATCACCGTCAGCGGCAGGAGCGTGGCGGAGAACGTCGACGGCGCCCAGTGCTGGAACCGGGACGTCATCGCCACCATGCAGGAGCCGTTCCAGCCCGCCGGGTCGGGCACCGTGGTGCTGCGCGGCTCGCTCGCGCCGTCCGGGGCGGTGTTGAAGGTCTCCGCCGCCTCCGCCCACCTCCTCACGCACACCGGCCCGGCGCTCGTCTTCGACCGGATCGAGGAGTACGTCGTCGCCGCCGACGATCCGGACCTCGACGTCACCCCCGACACGGTGATCGTCGTCCGCAACGCCGGCCCCCGGGGCTACCCCGGCTTCCCGGAGGTGGGCAACGTGCCCATGCCACGACGGTTGCTCGCCGACGGCATCACGGACATGGTGCGGATCTCCGACGCCCGAATGAGCGGCACCGGCTACGGCACCTGTGTCCTGCACGTGGCACCGGAGGCGTCAGTGGGCGGTCCGCTCGCGCTGGTACGCAGCGGCGACCTGATCTCCGTCGACGTCGCGACGCGCCGCCTCGACCTTCTGGTCGACGACGCGGAGCTCGCCGTACGCCGCGCCGCCTGGCAGCCTCCGAAGCCGGTGGCCGACCGGGGATGGGTACGGCTCTACAGCGAACACGTTCAGCAGGCAGACAGCGGCGCGGACCTCGACTTCCTCGTCGGTGGCAGCGGCAGCGCGGTGCCCCGTCACTCACACTGACGGCCACGAACGGACGAGGCCCACGAGGAACTGATTCCATGGAAGAACGGATGGCCCGCCAGTGCGAGTTCACACAAAGGCCGCTGTGACGGCGGCCGACCGGCCACCGGTCATGGCTGACGTCGCTCGTCTGGCGGGCGTGTCACACCAGACGGTGTCCCGGGTCATCAACGGCGCGCCCAGCATCAGGCGCGAGACCCGGGAACGGGTCCTCGAAGCGATCCGACGGCTCGACTACCGCCCCAACACCGCGGCCCGCGCGTTGGTTCGCGGACGGTCCGGGATGATCGGCATCATCGGCACGGCCAGGACACTGTTCGGTCCGACCAGCATCCATCGCAGCGTCGAGGACGCGGCCCGGGCGGCCGGCTACTTCGCCACCTCGGTGAGCCTGTCCGAGGTGACGGTACGGGCGCTCAGCGACGCCACCGAACACCTCATGCGCGTCGGCGTGGAGGGCGTCGTGATGATCGCCGGCAACGACGAGGCCCTCGAGGTGGTGCGGATGACGCGATCGGGCGTCCCGTTCGTCGTCGTGGAGGGCGACGTGTCCCGGGCCAGCGTGACAGTCGGCGTCGACCAGGTGCTCGGCGCCCGGATGGCCACCGACCACCTACTCGACCTCGGGCACCGGGAGATCGTGCACGTGAGCGGCCCGCTCAACTGGGCGGAGGCCCGTGCCCGACTCGAAGGCTGGCGTCAGGCGATGAGTGCGGCGGGTCTACGCCCGCCGGAGCCGGTCGAGGGCGACTGGAGAGCGCACAGCGGCTACCTCGCCGGGCTGCGGGTCGACGAGATGCCCGGGGCCACAGCGGTGTTCGCCGCCAACGACCAGATGGCGATCGGTGTGCTGCGCGCGCTGCACGAGCGTGGACGGCGGGTGCCGCACGAGATCTCCGTCGTCGGATTCGACGACGTCCCCGAGGCGCCCTACCTCATTCCGCCCCTGACCACGATCCAGCAGGACTTCGACGCGGTCGGCCGGCGGGCCATCACCGCTGTCACCCAGGCCATCGACGACACGGTGCCGCACCGCCTGCCGCTGGTCGTCCCCAAGCTCGTGGTGCGGCAGAGCACGGCGGCGCCGACAGCCACCTGACCATCCGACGCTCCGAACCCCGTCGACGGGCGGGAGCCCCGGCGTGTGGCCGGGGCTCCCGCGACGTACGTGGTGATCGAGGTGTTCAGAGGGTGAACACGAGGGTGGAGATGCTGCGGGCGCCGACGTTGATGGTGGCCTGACCGCCGTTGACGCTGGTGGGCTGGCTGGCCGCGTTGGCGTTCTGCGAGGTGAGGTAGTGCTCGGCCCGGGTGACGTTCTGCGGGGCCTGGACCACTGCGTTGTTGACCGCGTTGTTGGAGCGGTTGAGGATCACCAGGGTGATCTTCCCGTCGCCCTGGTAGGCGGTCACCTCCAGCGGGGAGGCTTTCGAGCTCTTCGTCAGGGCGACCCGCTGGTAGCCGGGGCGCACGTACTTCGCGTACTGCGAGAAGGCGTACCCGCGCTTGAGGGGTGCGCCCGCGACGGTGCCGAACGCCGATTCGCCGTCACCGATGAAGGAGTAGTAGCGCTTGCCGTACCACCAGATGTAGGCGTTCCAGTTGGCCTCCATCGACTTGTGCACGGTGCGCATGATGTCGTCGAGGGTCTCGTTCCAGACCGCCGCGTTGGCGGGGTTGCCCCAGATGTTGGAGCCACCACCGTCGGCGGCGTGCAGGTTCCACTCGGTCATCCACACCGGCTTGTTGTGCTGCTCGGCCAGCGAGTACGGCCGCAGCCGGCCGGACTCCTCGGTGCCGTAGAGGTGCCCCCCGATGTAGCCGATGTTGTTGCGGGCGGTCGCGTCGTTGAGGGTCGGGTCGGTGAAGTTGTAGTTCATGTTCACCGCCTCGGCCACCATCAGCTTGGTGTTCTGCACCCTGGTGCCCTGGTCGCGGACAAAGGTGCGCAGCTCGGTGCCGCTCCAGTCCATCGAGTCGTAGTCCGGGTGCCAGTCCGGCTCGTTCTGCACCGAGGTGACGTCGATGGGTACGCCCTGGCCACGCATGTACTGCACGTAGCTGTTGAGGTGGTTGGCGTAGTCGTCGTAGTAGTCGGTCTTCAGCTTGCCGCCGTTGACCCGGCTGTTGTTGGTCTTCCACGCCGCCGGCGCGGTCCACGGCGAGGCGAGGATCTTCACGTTCGACCCGTACGACTTCGCCGTCTTCAACGAGTTCACGTGCGTCGCCCACTCGCTGGACACTGGCGACAACCCGGTCCGCACGATCGACAGCCCCAACTGGTTGGCACCCATCCCGACCAACGTCTGGGTGTCCGTCGTCGACCAGGCGCTACCCCAGATCGACTGCGCGGCCCCGAACCCGTCGACGGTCTGGTACCTGGTCGCGTTGTTCACAGTGATGTCCGCCGGCCCGGTGGGCGGCGGTGGGTCGGTCGGCGGCGGAGTCGTCGTCGGCGGCGAGGTCGGCTCTGTGCCACCGGTGCAGCCCACCCCGTTCAACGCGAAGGTGGTGGGATCGGGGTTGCTGCCGGTCCAGGATCCGTTGAAGCCGAACGACACCGTCCCGTTGGTCGGTATGGCCCCGTTGTAGCTGACGTTCCTGGCGGTGACCGCGGTGCCGCTCTGCGTCAGTGTCGTGTTCCAGGCCTGGGTGACGGTCTGGCCGGCGTTGTAGTTCCAGGTCAGCGTCCAACTCGTCACCGCGTCACCGAGGTTGGTGATGGTGACGTTCGCGCCGAAGCCACCCTGCCACTGCGACGACACGCTGTAGTCCACCCTGCAGCCGGCGGCTGCGGCTCCCGCCGGCACCGCCATCGCGACGCCTGCGGACGCCACCAGGACGGCGCCGGCCGACAGCAGGGCGACGTTCGTCGCTCTTCTGCTTCTTCTCACTGAAACTCCTCCTGAACTGGTGGTGGTATCCACGCCTCGGGAGGGCTCAGCTGTGGCGGATTTCAGAGATGGTCGGACGATGAGTGGTTGGGAGCGCTCCCAGGTGCTTGATTCAGAAAGTTAATTCGTCCAACGATCCCTGTCAATGCAACCGATCCTCGGCCAGCGGTCCCGTCAGCGGCCGCAGGCACCGCACGGGCTGCGAGTGCGCAGGTGGTAGTCGGTGGACGCGACGAGCAGGCCCAGCCCGATGACGAGGTACGCCGACATCGCCACCCACAGGAACGCGTCGGAGAACTCGCTGTGCGAGCCCGTCGTCACCTGCACCATGCCCATGCCGAAGTAGGCCACGATGCCCGCGCCGAGCCCGAAGCCGGGCACCAGAAGCACAAGGCGAGGAATCGTCCGGCCGGCGAGCAGCGGAACCCACCACGGCCAGACCTCGCCCCAGTGGTGCACCAGCGCCAGTGGCAACAGCGCTCCGGCCAGCACCAGGCCGATCTCCAACCCGAGCAGGGAGGCGCTCTGGTCGACGCTGTCGAACCCGACCACGAACTGGGCCGCGAAGCGGGTCACGAGACCGCCCACGGCGACCCGCGCGGCCCAGCGCGCCCACCGGGCGGGTGCCGAGCGCCGCGTACCTGGTCGGACCGTCCGGCAGCAGGCCGGGCAGTCGCCCCGCGTGCGCCGCTGATAGCGCCCGGTGGCCAGAGCGAGCAGTGCCGCTCCGGTGACACAACCGAGCCTGCTGACGAACGCCAACGGGTCGAAGAACGGGCCGACGGTGAACAGCAGGAAGCCCACCAGCTCCGGCAGCAGGATCGCGGCTGCCGCGACCAGCGCTCCAGCGACAGCCCAGGCGAGCCCCGCAAGCGCTGGCCGCCAGGTCGCCACCCGGTCCAGGGCAACCGCCAGCCCGCCCGCGACCGCGCACAACGCCACCGACCACCAACCGGTGAAGCCGAGCAGGTCGAGCCCGAGCCGCCCGAACTCCGGAGCCTCGCCGACCGTCCAGGCCAGACGCACGCCCCCGTATGCCACGGCCCAGCCGAGCACCGCGTACGTCAGACCATGGACGCTCCGCCCGACGATCTGTGTCGATGTCGTCATGGACCGATCCTGCCGGCGTCCCAGGGTGGGCGGGCCCCGCTGGCAGGGGAGGGCACTCCCTCCCAGGAGGGAAGGGCCGACGGGGCGGGCGGCGGGCGGACTCGGGGGCGGCGCTCACCGTCTTCTCGGCGTCGAGCTTCGCGGCGTTGAGTCCGCGCTGATTCTCGTCTGACATCACCGCACTCCAGGAATGATTGGCTACGCAGATAAGTTGTGTGACAGAAGATAGGCGCTCAACATGATAAGTTGATCAAACGATCGCGTGGATGGTGAAGCAATGTCCGACTACGGGCACGAACTCCGGTTTGGGTCGTTCCTGACACCCAGCGTGCACAACCCGGACCAGGTGGTGGCACTGGCCGAGCAGACCGAGGCTGCGGGGCTGGACCTGGTCACCTTCCAGGACCACCCGTACAACGCGGAGTTCCTCGACACCTGGACACTGCTCAGTTGGGTCGCCGCCCGCACGAGGCGGATCCGGATCTCGGGGAACGTCCTCAGCCTGCCGCTGCGCCCGCCGGCCGTGCTGGCCCGGGCCGCGGCGAGCCTGGACCGACTGTCGCACGGCCGTTTCGAACTGGGCCTCGGCGCCGGAGCGTTCTGGGACGGGATCGAGGGCATGGGAGCTCGTCGGCTGACCGCAGGCCAGGGCGTCACGGCGCTGCGGGAGGCGATCGATGTCCTGCGCGGCGTCTGGGACGACATCGCCACCGGCCCGCTGCGGCTGACCGGGGAGTACTACCCCGTACCCGGCATGCAGCGCGGCCCGAAGCCGGCACATGACATCGACATCTGGCTCGGCGCGTACCAGCCGAAGATGCTGGCCCTGACCGGCCAGAAGGCCAACGGCTGGCTGCCGACGCTGGAATACCTGCGGTCCCCGGACCGGGTGACCGCCAACCGGCTCATCGACGAGGCGGCCATCGCCGCGGGGCGCGAGCCCCGGGAGATCCGACGGCTGCTCAACCTGTTCACTGTCGACGTCTCGTCGCGCAGCCGCGGCTTCCTTCAGGGTCCTGTCGCGCAGTGGGTCGACCAGCTCCTTCCGCTGGTCGTCGAGGAGGGGTTCAGCACCTTCCTGATCGGCCGTGACGACCCACGCCTCATCCAGACCCTCGGGCAGGAGATCGCCCCCGCGCTGCGGGAGGCGGTAGCCAGGGAGCGCGCCGGCGGTGAGGTCGGCGGCGGGCCGACCCGCACAACCGTCGCGTTGGCCGAGCGGCACCCCGCTCTCGACTACGACGCGCTGCCCCCGTCACTGGTCAGCGGCGCCGTCGAGCCCGGTGACCCGGAGTACGAGCGGGTGCGCCACACCTACAGCCGGCACGGGTCGCCGGCCCTGGTGATCCGTCCGCGAAACGCCGCCGAGGTGGTCGACGCCGTGACGTACGCCCGGACCCAGGACGTCCCCCTGTCGGTGCGCAGCGGCGGGCACGGCATCAGTGGCCGGTCGACGAACGACGGGGGAGTCGTCATCGACATGTCGAGGATGAACAGGGTCCAGGTGCTCGACCGGGCGACCCGTCGGGTGCGGCTCGAACCGGGTGCCCGGTGGGGCAACGTGGCCCAGGCACTCGCCCCGCACGGCCTGGCCATGAGCTCAGGCGACTACGGAGACGTGGGCGTCGGTGGTCTCGCCACCACCGGTGGCGTCGGCTACCTGGCGCGCAGGTACGGCCTGACCATCGACCACGTCGTGGCCGCCGAGATCGTCACCGCGGACGGTCGCCTGCTCCGCGTCGACGACGAGCATCACCCCAACCTGTTCTGGGCCGTCCGGGGCGCCGGCGGGAACTTCGGTGTGGTCACCGCGCTCGAGCTGGAGGCGTACGAGGTCGACAACGTCGTTCACGCGCAGCTTGTCGCGGACGCGACCGACACCGCCCGACTGCTGCTCCGGTGGGGCCAGCTGGTCGAGGACGCACCACGGGAGTTGACGAGCTTCCTCTCCCTCTTTCCCGGCCGCCGTGGCAACCCCCCGGCTGCCCAGGTGACCCTCGTCTACGCCGGTGACGATGTCGAGGCGGCGCAGTCCGCCCTGAGCCCGTTCCTGGAGATCGGGCCGATCCTCGACCAGCAGGCGCAGCTCGTGCCGTACCCGGCGATCGTCATTCCGCCGGGCAACCAGCATCGGGGGCAGGGGCTGGAGGACACCCGCAGCGGCCTGTTGCACCACGTCACACCGCAGGTGGCCGACCTCGTGGACAACATGATCCATTCCGGCGACGTGATGATCATGCAGGTGCGGTCCGTCGGTGGAGCGGTCAACGACGTCGCCCGGGACGCGACCGCCTACCCGCACCGGCAGCAGAACTTCTCGGTGCTCGCCGCTACCGTTCCGGAGCGCCGACCCCAGCTCGACAAGCTGTGGACCGAGCTGTACCCGCACCTCGACGGCCTGTACCTCAGCTTCGAGAGCGACACCGATCCGGCTCGACTGCTGGATGCCTGGCCCGAGCCCACCCTCGGCCGCCTGCGTGCCATCAAGGCCAGCTACGACCCGGACAACGTCTTCAACCGGAACTTCCCCATCCCACCGGCCGTGGCGGTCGACTAGAGCATGCCGGACAGGTACTCGCGGCGACGCTGTGGTTCGAACTTCTCGATCGCGTACCGCAGCATCACCCGTGGCATGACCCGGTAGCGGCGGGCGAGGAACTCCTCCTCCGCCGCTCTGTCCCGGTTGCCCACCTCGCGCAGCATCCAGCCCACCGCCTTCCGGACCAGGTCGTGCGGGTCGTGCAGGAGCCGGTCGCCGAGCCGGAAGGTCCACTCGAAGTCGCCGGCCTTGATGAAGGCGAAGGTCGCCATGACGGCGGTACGCCGCTCCCACACGAGGCTCGACTCGGCCAACCGGTCCAGGACGCCCCGGTCCCTGTCGATCAGCCAGGGGCCGACGATGTACGGCGCGGACGAGTCCACCAGATCCCAGTTGTCGATGCGGGCAGTGTTGACCAGGACGGTGCCGAAGATCCGACCCCGTTCCTGCTCGTCGCCCTTGGCGAATTTGCGCACCAGGATGAACAGCGCGGTCAACCGCTCCTCGTGCGCGCCCTCGATGAGCAGCTTCGTCGTCTTGGCCAGCGACAGGTCGCGCCAGAACCGGACGGCCACCGTGCGCTGGTCGGGCACGGAGACACCGAGGGCCCGGTCGCCCTCGCCGTACCCGCCGGGAACCATCTGGAGGAACCGGCTCGATGCCTCGGCGCGACGGGGGTCGGCGAGGCTGGCGAGTGCCCGACGCACGTCGGCGCTGGTGGCCATGACCGCCCACGCTACCGAGGGCCGGCCGGCATCGCGTGGACGTCCGGACACCGGCCCGGCACCTGCGGCCGTGAGCCGCCTGAGCTGCCCGGTACGGGCGCCGGCCACCACGCCTGGGCCGGGTGTGAGCGGGGGACCCGAGGGGTAGGACCAGGATTGCTGACGCCCACCCCGCGGGCCGCGCCGGAACTGTCACTCCGGCGGACGCCGACCGAGAAGGGTCTATTGCGATGATGCAGCCGACGATGGATCCCGCGGACGCGTTGGCCGAGCTGGGCAAGGTCAGATTCGACGAGGTCAGCCTCGATGACATGCTGCTCCGGATCGCCGAGCTCGCCAAGGCGAGCATCGCCGGGACGAGAGAGGTGACTGTCACGCTGGTTCGGGGTCGGGTCGGCTGGACCGGGGCATCTACCGGCGAGCTGGCCCGTCAGTTGGACGAGTGGCAGTACGAGGAGCACCGGGGTCCCTGCCTGGATGCCTCCGCCAGCGGTGACACCATCTCGGTGCCGGACATCGCGACCGAGGAGCGCTGGCCGGTATGGGCGGAGAGGGCTCGCGCCGCCGGGGTGGGGAGTTCCCTCTCGATCGGGCTTCCCGTCCAGGCATCGGTGGTCGGCGCGTTGAACGTCTACAGCGATTCGGTGAACGCTTTCGGCCCGCCCTCGATCACCAGCGCGGAGGGCTTCGGCGCGTACGCGGCGGTGGCACTGGCCAACGCGCACCTGTACGAGAACGCCGCCACGCTGGCGGCCCAGATGCAGGAGGCGATGCGCAATCGGGCGGTGATCGAGCAGGCCAAAGGCATCATCATGGGGAGCCGGCGGTGCTCGTCCGAGGAGGCGTTCGCACTGCTGTCGAAGATCTCCCAGGACACCAACCGGAAGGTGCGCGAGGTCGCGGAGTCCCTGGTCGCCCAGGCGGAGGGCAGGACCAAGCGGTGAACGCGCCCTGCCTGTCGACAGATCGCGGAGGACGATGCCGGTGTCGAAGCCGTCGGCGTCCACGGCACCCTTGATCAGGGTTTGCAGGGCCTCCTTGGCCTGCCGCTCCTCGTCGAGCCGGTCGTCTGTCCTTGTCGGGGGGACGGTGGCCGCGCCGCCTACGGTTGGGCGGCGACGGACGGCCCGAGAGGCTGACGCGGCGGTGCGGCACGGCGGGGCAGGGGTGGGACCACGCCGCTGAGGCGAGCACCGGTCGGTGTGGATGTGCCGTGAAGGTGGAGACGCCCCAGCACGCCGGCCACGTCGAGCACCCGGAGGACGAACGGCGAGGGGTCGCGAAGCGTCAGCCGACCGCCGGCCTGGGCGGCCACGTGGCCGGCGTGGAGCAGGGCGCTGACGGCGTGCGCGCCGAGGAAGCGGACCGCCGCGAGGTCGACGACCACCAGTGGCGTGGGCGTGCGGCAGAGGACCTCCACCAGCTCGGTGAGCAGGTGGGCGTTGCTCATGTCGATCTCACCGACGACCCTGATCTGGCTGACGGAGCCGTCACGGCTCAACGACAGCGACATGATGGGCCGGTCCGGGCCGTACTGCGGGTCGGGTCCTGAAGACCGGAATGGGGGGTTCTGGTCGGTCACACGATGCCTCCGCCCTCGACGAGGGTGGCCGCCCGCCGCGTGCGTGCCGAGGCGAGGTGACCACTGGAGGGCGCATGTCTTGACCCGACAAGGACCGTACCCGCGGGGTTGGGGCTCAAACCAACCCGGCGCCCGCCGACCGACGATTCGCGGGTCGGCGGCATGTGGGGGTGTAGGGGAGCTTCCGGGGGGTAGGGCCCGCACATGCTGAAGAGAGCGGTGTGGCAGGGACTGGTGGCGGGTCTGGCCGGGACAGCGGTGATGACGGCCGCGGAGAAGATCGAACAGCGGGTGACCGGTCGACCCGACTCCTACGTTCCGGCCCGGGTTCTGGCACGGTTGACCGGCCTGCCGGAATCCTCCGGGCAGCCGCCCCGGTGGCAGAATCTGGCAATGCACTACGGCCAGGGTGTGCTGGTCGGTGTGCTGCGCAGCGTCATGGCGCAGGCCGGGTTGCGGGGCGTCTGGGCGTCGACGATGTTCACCGCGCTGCGCCTGAGCAACGACCAGATCCTGGAGAACGCCACCGGCGTGGGGGCGCCGCCGTTCACCTGGCCCCGCTCCGAGCTCGCCATCGACGTGTTGCACAAGTCCATCTACGCGTTCGCCACCGGAGCGGTGGCCGACGCGCTCGCCGCCCGCGACGGGGCGGGTCCCGGGCAGCGGCACGCGGCGCTCCGTCCCGGTCGTCACTCGGACGTCGGACCGCTGCCCCGGACAGCCTGGGCGCGGAGTGCTTAGCTGAAGGGATGATCACACCCGTTCCCCTCGGTACCTGGCCGACGCCGCTGGAGGCCGCGCCCCGGCTTGCCGCCCGGCTGGGGCTGGCCGAGCTCTGGTTCAAGCGTGACGATCTCAGCGGCCTCGGTGGGGGTGGCAACAAGATCCGTAAACTCCGGTACGCCTGCGCGCAGGCGATGGCCGTCGGCGCCTCCACTGTCATCACCTCAGGGGCGCCGCAGAGCAACCACGCCCGCCTCACCGCGGCCGCGGCCGCGCGGCTCGGCCTCTCCTGCGTGCTGGTGCTCGCCGGCCCGCCCCCGGAGACCAGGCGGGGAAACCTGCTGCTCGACGAGTTCGCGGGCGCGGAGATCGTCTGGAGCGGAGACCGACCGCCCGCCGAGGTGGCGGCTGCTGAGGGGGAGCGACGATCGGCGTACGTCATCCCGTTCGGCGGCACCTCTCCCGCGTCGGTACAGGGTTATGTGGACTGCGGTCGGGAGCTGCGGGCCCAGTTGCCGGACGCCGACGGCGTCGAGGTCGTGACGGCGCTCGGGTCCGGCGGGACGATGGCCGGCCTGGTGCGGGAGTTGGGCGTGCAGCGGGTGGTCGGCGTGGACGTCGGCGCCGTGCCGGACCCACGGGCGACGGTCGCCGGGCTGCTCGTCGGCGAGGTGGAGCCCGGGGAGCTGCGGATCGACGGCACCCAGGTGGGTGCGGGTTACCGCACGCTGACCGACGCCGTTCGCGACGCGCTGGAGGTGACAGCGCGTACGGAGGGGGTCTTCCTCGACCCGACGTACACCGGTCGGGCGATGGCGGCGCTGCTGGCCGGCAGCTTCCCGCGCGGCGACCGGGTCGTCTTCCTGCACAGCGGCGGGCTGCCGGGGCTCTTCGGCCACCCCGAGCTGTAGGCACCAGCCAGGCACGCACGGCGGTGCCCTCGGACACCGAGGCTGAGCCGTGGGCATGTGTCGGTGCCGAACGGGTAGCCCGCCGTGGCCCCGGGGGCCGGCGGAACGCCCAGGCTGACCGCTCTCCACGCAGCCGAGGAGCACCGACATGCCAATCGCGGGGCGGGCCCGACTCACGCCGACGGTCTCCCTGGTGCTGCTGGCGTCCATCCTCGTGTCGTTCCTGGCCGCGTCGGCGGCTCCGACCCCGCTCTACGGTACGTACCAGGAACGCTGGCACTTCTCGCCTGTCACCACCACGATTGTGTTCGCCGTCTACGCCCTCGCGGTGCTCGCTTCGCTGCTCACCTTCGGCAAGTTGTCCGACCACGTCGGTCGGCGGCCGGTGCTGGGAGTCGCGATCGCGGTGCAGATGCTCGCGCTTGTCGTCTTCATCTTCGCCAACGGCGTTGCGTCCCTGCTGGTCGCCCGACTCGTGCAAGGGCTGGCAGCCGGGGCCGCCACCGGCGCCGTGGGCGCCGCCATGCTCGACATCGACCGGGCCCGTGGCACGCTGGCGAACTCTCTCGCCCCCGGTATCGGAACCGGAAGCGGCGCCCTGCTCTCGGCGTTGCTCATCCAGTTCCTGCCCGCGCCGACGCGACTGGTGTACGTCGTGCTGCTCGTCATCCTGCTGATCCAGGCCGTCGGAGTCGCGCTGATGCCGGAGACGGTGAGCCCGATGGGCGGGGCCCGCCGCAGCCTCCGGCCGGACATCGCCCTGCCCCGTCCAGTGCGCAAGCCGGTCCTGGTCGTCGTGCCGGTGCTCTTCGCGGTCTGGGCACTGGCCGGGTTCTTCGGCGCGCTCGGCCCAGCGCTCGTCCGCAGTCTCATGAGCACGTCCATCGTGATCGGCGGTCTCGTCCTCTTCGTCTTCGCCGTCTTCGGGTCGGCAGCCGTTCTGATACAGCGCAACACCGCCGCGCGGACCGTGATCCTGACCGGGATCACCGCGCTCATCCTGGGCATGGTGGTCACGTTGGTGTCGGTCATGGCGAAGTCCGTCCCGGGCTTCTTCGTCGGCCTCGCGCTCGGGGGCGTCGGCTTCGGCAGCGGCTTCCAGGGCAGTCTCAAGACGGTCATGCCGCTGGTCGAGGCTCACCAACGTGCCAGCGTGCTGTCGGTGCTCTACGTCGTCTGCTACGTCGGCTTCGGTCTCCCCACGGTGATCGCCGGCTTCCTCGTGGTCTACGCCGGCGGCCTGCCGAGGACCGCCGACGAGTACTCGGTCGCCGTCATCCTTCTCGCCGTGGTCGCCCTGTTGGGGGTGCGCAGGGCCACCAGGACAACGCCGGGGTGATGCCGGAGAGTCGGGGTCGAGCCAGTAACGCAGACAGTAGCGTGATGATCAGGAAGGGAGCGGGGGATGAGCCCGAAGGTTGACCAGGGAGACGCGGGCGCGACATCGCGCATCGAGAGCCTCGACGTCAAGCTCGAGGTGATCGTCATCCCGGTGTCGGACGTCGACCGGGCG
This sequence comes from Micromonospora sp. NPDC049089, assembly GCF_040648775.1. Lineage (NCBI taxonomy): Bacteria > Bacillati > Actinomycetota > Actinomycetes > Micromonosporales > Micromonosporaceae > Micromonospora > Micromonospora sp. NPDC049089. Next base: position 634 of record NZ_JBEZEH010000155.1, on the reverse strand, counting down.
AAGGCGTTCTACGAACGGCTCGGGTGGCGACTCGACCAGACGCCGCCCGGCATCGTCCAGCTGACTCCGCACGGCTCCGCGTGCTCCGTGCAGTTCGGCCCCGGGCTCACACCGGCGGCACCCGGCTCGGCCATGGCGTACCTGATCGTGTCCGACATCGAGGCGGCCCACGACACCCTCGCCGCCGCCGGTGTCGAGGTCGGTGACGTCTTCCACGTCAGCCCGGACGGCCCGGTCGACGGGCCGGACCCGCAGCGGCGCAGCTACTTCTCGCGTGCCACGTTGCGCGATCCCGACGGCAACACCTGGCTGATGCAGGAGATCACGACCAGGCTTCCCGGGCGCATCGAGGGCGGCCTCACGTCGTTCGGCTCCACGAGCGACCTGGCGAGCGCGCTACGGCGCGCGGCCGCCGCGCACGGTGAACACGAGAAACGTACGGGCGAGCATGACGACAACTGGCCCGACTGGTACGCGGCGTACATGGTCAGCGAGCAGTCCGGGGCCAAGCCGCCCGAGTGAGCTACGCCCACGCGTGGGACCTATGCCGATCCGCTTCGACGGGGTGGTCGGCGACTTCATCGGAGAGCGAGCCCATCACGGCGGCCCCGACCAGGCGGTCTACGCCTACGCG
>NZ_JBEZEH010000154.1:0-17892 GCF_040648775.1 Micromonospora sp. NPDC049089 | reverse complement strand
CGTCCGGCGCTTCATCGGCCGGCGCGGGTGGCGTCCGCCGCATGATCGGCCGGCGCGGGTGGCGTCCGGCGCATGAACGGCCGGCGCGGGTGGCGTCCGCCCCATGGCCGGACGCCACCCGCCCTCGGTCAGGGCAGGTCGATCGGGCGCAGCACCCGGTCCACGGCGTGGGCGATCTGCCGGTTGCCCTTGTTGACGTCGTAGGAGACGACCCGGGCGTCACGGTCGTTGGTGTCGGCGTCGACCAGCCGCACCTGGCGGAAGAAGTACAGGTAGGTGCGCACGTCGACCTCGACGGTCGAGCCGAGCGCGGTGGTCAGGTCCGTGCCGTCGGCCCGGACCGCCGTCTTGCGATCGATGGTGGCGCCCGGGACAACGTGGTAGAGCAGCACCGACTCGACGGTGTCGATGCCCAGCCCGGCCACGGCGGTGAAAGCGGCGCTCTCACTCGGCAACTTCTGGGCCTGCGTGATCTCGCGGACCAACTGCTGGAAGGCCGCGTCGGTGGGGATGAACGCGGTCAGCGCCACGGTGCCGTCGGTGAGCACCTTGACCGGAGAGTTCGGCTTGGCCTCCAGCACGGCCAGCACGGCCGCCGTCAGCACGTCGAAGTCCCGCGAGTTGCGGTCGAAACCGCTGGTGTCCTTCGTGAGCACCGCGGCGAGTGATTTCGTGCCGAGCGGCTTGGCCTTGCCGGTCGCCTGAGCGGCCGGCACAGCGATGGCCGTGGTGGCCAGCGCGGTGGCCATGGCGCCCACCGCCATCCGGGCGGCGAGTCGTGCGATCTTCATCAGCGGGCCTTTCGTCGAAGCGACGGATCCGTGACGTCTCGTCACGACCCATGCTTCGCGCCGGGTAGGCCGCGTGGATGCACCTGCGGATAAACGGATTGTCCGGGGCTCCGGCCAGGGCCTAACCTCCCCCGGTGCTGATTCGGGAGTTCGTCGACCGGGACTGGTCGCAGGTGTGGCCGATCATCGAGGAGGTGAGCCGGGCACAGGAGACGTTCCCCTACGACCCGGCGATGACCGCCGAGCAGTCGTACGGCATGTGGGTCGAGGCGGCGCCGGCGCGGACCGTCGTGGCGGTCGACGGCGAGCGGGTGCTCGGCACCGCGAAGATGGGCGCCAACCGGCCCGGGCCGGGCGCTCACGTGTCCACCGCCAGCTTCATGGTCGCCGCCGACGCGCGGGGCCGGGGCGTGGGCACCGCGCTGTGCCGCGACGCTCTCACCTGGGCCCGTCGGCAGGGGTACGCCGGCATGCAGTTCAACGCGGTGGTGGAGAGCAACGGTTCGGCGGTGCGGTTGTATCGGCGGGAGGGCTTCGAGGTGGTCGGCACCGTGCCGGGCGCCTTCCGTCACCCCACAGTGGGCCGGGTCGGCCTGCACGTGATGTACCAGGAGTTCTGACCGCGCCCGCTCCGCCCGCGCCGATCATGGACTTGTGGTGGTGTGCAAAAAGGGCAGGCGCTCACAACCCGCCCACCATAAGTCCATGATCGACCGGGAGGGCTCAGCCGCCGGCCGGGGCCGGGCGCAGTCCGGGCTGCCCGGCGGCCGGCTCCGCGCCGGCACGGCGGATCGGGGTGAAGAGGCCGCCGACAGCGACCAGCAGGCACCCCGCGCCCGCCACGAGCGTGACCGCCGCAGCCCCGTACCGGCCGGCGGCCCAGGTCAGCACGACAGCCCCGGCCGGACCGAGGGCGTAGTGCGTGCTCCAGAACGCCGACGTCACCCGACCCAGCAGGTGATCGGGGGTGATCTCCTGCCGCAGGGACATCGAACAGATCCCGCCGACGCTGAGGCAGCACAGGTACACCGCGGTCAACGTGGTGACCGCTGGCACTGTGGTGGCGATGCCGACCCCCGCCACCGCGAAACCGCAGATCGCGTGCGCGCCGATCCAGGTGGCACCGAAGCCGCGACGTCGGCGCAGCGGCGCCACCAGCAGCGCCCCGGCGACAGTGCCCAGCGCCGCCAGGCCGAGCACCGTGCCGACGGTGCCCTCGGAGCCGCCGAGGTCGTGCGTGACGTGGTAGATCAACACGTCGACGAAACCGTAGGTGAGGAAGATGAAGACCGACAACAGGACGGTCAGCGCGCGCAGCACGGGCTGACGCCACAGGAACCGCGCCCCGGCCAGGAACTCGACCAGCGGGCGCTGCCGGGCCACCCCCTCGTCCACCTGGACGGGGCGCAGTCGGATCAGCCACAGGCCGGCTGCCGAGAGCGCGAAGCTCGCCGCGTTGACGGCGATGGCGGTGGCCGGGCCGAAGCGGGCAGCCACCACACCGGCGAGCAGCGGCCCGAGGACGGCCGCCGCCGCGTACGTCGCCTGCAACCGGCCGTTGGCCTCGGTGATCCGGTCGGAGTCGACGAGGTTGCGGACCGCTGTCACCGCGGCGACCTGGAACAGCATGCCGGCCGCCTCGCAGATCGGCAGCACGACGAAGAGCAGCCAGACCTGCGGACCGGCGATCCACGCCAGTGGCACCAGCGCGTAGAGCACCAGTCGGGTCAGATCCGCCACGATCATGAGGGTGCGGCGGTCGTACCGGTCGACCAGCACCCCACCGAAGATCCCGGCGACGACGGACGCCGCGCCCGCGACGGCGGTCAGCAGACCCATCCGCGCCACCGACCCGGTCGCCTGGAGCACCAGCAGCGGCACCGCCAGGTAGGCGAACGAGTCGCCGGCCGCCGAGAGCGACTGGGCGACCCAGTACGTGCTGAAGGTCCGGTCCCGCCAGAGCGGAGCCCGACCAGCGTCGGCGGATCGGCTCATCGCGCCAAGGGTAGTGACCGCGCCCGCTCGGCGCCGTCCGTGGCGGGCGTCACATCGCTGCCGTGTCACGAACGGACGAGCGGCACGCATCTCGTGGTCGTCAACCCGATCGGAGAGGCGGAACAATGAGCACAGGCACACACCGGGTGCTGATCCTCGGCGCGGGCTACGCGGGCATGGCCGCGGCGACCCAACTCGCCGCCCGGACCAGGCGGGCCGACGTGCGGGTCACAGTGGTCAACGCGCAGGAGCGGTTCAGCGAGCGCCTCCGGCTGCACATGACGGCGACCGGTCAGCGGCTCGCCGAGCTGAACATCCCGCACCTGCTGGCGGGCGCGGGTGCGCAGTTCGTGCGCGGCTGGGTGACGGCGGTGGACACCGACGCGAAGACCGTCCGCGTCGACGGCAGCCGGGTGCTGCGCTACGACACCCTGGTCTACGCGTTGGGCAGCGTGACGGACACAGCGGCGGTCCCGGGCGTCGAGGAACACGCGTACACCCTGGACGGTCCGGGCGGCGCGAGGACGCTGGCGGATCGGCTGGGCCGGCTCGGCGCCGGCACGGTCGTCGTGGTCGGCAGCGGGCTGACCGGGGTCGAGGCCGCCGCGGAGATCGCGGAACGGCACCCGGAGGCCGGTGTCACGCTGGTGGGCCAGCAGGACCCGGGCGCGGGCATGAACCCGAAGGCCCGGGCGTACCTGCGGGCGGCGCTGACCCGTCTCGGCGTCGAGGTGATCACCCGAGCGGCGGTCACCAGGGTCCGGTCCGACGCGGTCGAACTGGCCGGCGCGGAGACCGTGGCCGCTGACGTCGTCCTCTGGACGGGGGGTACCCGGGTGGCGCCGCTGGCGGCCGCCGCCGGGTTGACAGTGGACGGGCGCGGTCGCGTCGTCACCGACCCCGTTCTGCGGTCGGTGTCGCACCCCGAGGTGTACGCGATCGGCGATGCCGCGGCGATCCGGCAGGGTTACGGGATGCTGCACGGCACCTGCCAGAGCGGCATGCCGACCGGCGTGCACGCGGCGGTGTCGATCGCCCGCGCGCTGCGGGGCAGGCAACCCAGGCCGTTCCGGTTCGGTTATTACCACACGCCGGTGAGCCTGGGCCGAAACGACGCGGTCGTGCAGTTCACCCGCCCCGACGACAGCCCTCGCCGCGGGTGTCTGACCGGGCGGATGGCGGTCTGGTACAAGGAGACCGTGAGCGCTTCGCCCTGGCCGACCTACCGGCGCATGTCGCGACTGCCATCCTCCGGTGCGTTCTGGCCACGCGGTGGCCGCTTCACCCGCCGACAGGACGCGCGGTGACGCGTCCGCCGGACGCCGACGAGCAGGTGTTCCACAGTCATCGCAACCTGCTGTTCTCGGTGGCCTACCGCATTCTCGGCAGCGCGGCGGACGCCGAGGACGCGGTGCAGGACGCCTGGATCAGCTGGTCCTCGGCGGACCGCTCCCAGGTCGCCGACCCCAGGGCGTACCTCGCCCGCATCGTGTCGAACCTCGCGTTGCAGCGCCTGCGCTCGGCCCGACACCAGCGCGAGACCTATCCGGGGCCGTGGTTGCCCGAACCCGTTCTGACCGACGGGGACGCGGCCGACGCCGTCACCGACGCCGAGTCGGTGTCGATGGCGATGCTCGTGGTGCTGGAGACGCTCAGCCCGCTCGAACGCGCCGTGTTCGTCCTGCGGGAGGTCTTCGACTTCAGCCACGCGGAGATCGCAGCGGCGGTGGAACGCTCCGAGGCCGCGGTCCGCCAGACCGCCCACCGGGCTCGCGAGCACGTGCGGGGCCAGCGGCAACGTTTCACGGCGGACCGGTCGCAGCAGCGCGGGGTCACCGAGCGGTTCCTGGCCGCCTCGACCGGTGGCGACATCAACACCCTGCTGGAGCTGCTGTCTCCGGACGTCACCCTGTGGACCGACGGCGGTGGCAAGGTCCGCCAGGCCCTGCGTCCCATCAGGGGTGCGGACACGGTCGCCGCGTGGTTCGCGGCCATCGGCACCGTCACCTACCAGGGCGTCGCGCCGCACGACATGCGCGCCGCCCTGGTCGAGATCAACGGGGGGCCGGGTCTGGTGTTCAGCGGCGCGGGTCGGGTGGTCGCCACCATCTCCGTCGACGTCGACGCTGGCGGTCGCATCACCGCCATCCACAACGTCGCCAACCCCGACAAGCTCCGCGCCGTCGCCGACGGCACCACCCACCGCCTCGCGACGCGCTGAGCCGGCCGGCTCACCGTCAGCCGGTGGTGGTGAGGTCGGTCGTCGCCGCGAGCTCCGTGACCACGTCCAGGAAGCGGTGCAGCGCGGGTGCGGCGTTGCCCTCCAGCCACACCATTTCGGTGTACGCGTAGGCGTCGGCCAGCGGAACGAACGCCACGCCGGTGCGGCGAAGACTCGCCGCCGAGCAGGCGAGTCGTGTGACGCCGAGCCCGGCGGCGACCAGGCCAAGGAGGCTCTGCACGCCGGCCTCCTCCTGAACGACTGTCGGTACGAAGCCCGCTTCCCGGAACTGGTCCTCGTAGGCGCGGTGCCAGGGTTCCCAGGAGCTGCGCGGGGTCATGACCCACTGTTCGTTCGCCAGGTCGGCGAGGGTCAACTCGTCGCGCCCGGCGAGCGGGTGGCCCTCGGGCAGCACCGCGCAGACCGGTTCGGTCGTCAGTCTCCTGGACTCCAGGCCGGAAACGAGCGGGGTCCGGGTGAAGGCGACGTCGAACTGCCCGTCGAAGACGCCCTGCACCAGGGGCGCGATGCTGGTGGACTCGGTGGCCAGGTGCAGGTCGGGGAGGTGGTGGCGGACCGCCCGGACCACCGGGGGCAGCAGGTGGTTGGCGACGGTGGTCAGGAAGGCGAGCCGGAGGGTACCCACCTCACCCCGCAGGGCCCGCCCCACGACGGCGACGGCCTGCTCGGCGCGATCGGTCACGGCGCGCGCCTCGGGCACGAACAGGGCGCCGACGTCGGTGAGGGTGGTGCCACGGCTGTCGCGGTCGAACAGCTTCGCCCCGAGGGCGCGTTCCAGGGCGGTGATCTGTTGCGACAGCGACTGCTGGGCGATCATCAGGCGGGCGGCGGCCCGGGTGAAGCTCAGCTCCTCCGCGAGGACCAGGAAGTACCGCAGTTGTCGCAGCTCAGGCGTCGCCACAGGAACAGACTGTAGCCACGCCAGGAAGAGCGTGTTGGCCGTCCGCGCAGACCTCCGCGCACGATCGGTGCGAAGGGCAGCACCGGCACACCGTTCGCCGATACGGCGAGCCGGCACGGCCACGTGAGGACATTCACCGGAGGAAGACGATCATGTCGGGAACACGAGTCAGCACGCCGTTCAACGCCCATTCCACCGCCGCCGACGTCGTGGCAGGTGTCGACCTGACCGGGCGGCGCGCCCTCGTCACTGGCGCCTCGTCGGGCATCGGGGTGGAGACCGCCCGGGCGCTCGCCATGGCGGGCGCCGAGGTGACCCTGGCGGTACGGGACGTGGGGGCCGGAGAGCGGACCGCGCGGGAGATCGGCGCCGGGAGCGCGAACCGGCTGCTCCGGGTCGCGCCGCTGGACCTGTCCGACCAGCGGTCGGTCGCCGCGTTCGTGGCCGCCTGGGACGGGCCCCTGCACATCCTGGTCAACAACGCCGGGGTGTCGGCGACCCCGGAGATGCGCACGGCGGAGGGTTGGGAGTTGCAGTTGGCCACCAACCACCTCGGCCACTTCGCACTCGCCAACGGGCTGCACGGGGCACTCGCCGGGGCCGGTCGGGCGCGGGTGGTGTCGCTGAGTTCCATCGCCCACGTTCAGGCGCCGATGGTCTTCGAGGACGTCAACTTCCGGCAACGCCCCTATGACCGTCTCCTCGCCTACGGCGAGTCGAAGACCGCCACAGCGCTGTTCGCGGTCGAGGCGAACCGGCGCTGGGCCGGCGACGGCATCACCGTCAACGTGGCCAACCCGGGGGCGGTCGCCACCAACCTGGGACGGCACCTCACCGAGGAGGACTACGCACAGCTTCCGGCGTTCGACTTCAAGACCCCGCAGCAGGGGGCCGCGACCTCCGTGCTGCTCGCTGCGGGGCCGCAGCTGGAGGGCATCGGCGGCCGGTACTTCGAGGACTGCCAGCAGGCGGTGCGCCACGACCCGGCGAACCCGCTGAGCGGCGTCGCCGACCACGCGATCGACCCCGCGGCGGCGGCGCGACTGTGGCAGCTCTCGCTGGATCTGTTCGCCGGTGCGCAGCGTGCCTGAACGTCCGGAAACGGCCGTGGGATCCCCCACGGCCGTTTCCGAAAGGTGTGACGTGCTCAGCCCTTGCGCAGCGGAGCGAGCGCCGTGCTCCAGGCGACCACCTGGTCCAGCGTGGCGGTCAGCGAATCCTGGTGGAACTGGTTGGGCTTGAAGACGCTGAAGTTCTCGAAATCGGTGAAGAGCGACAACGCGACCTGCGAGCGCACGTCGGCCATCTGGAGCTCACCGGAGATCAGACGCAGGTGCTCCACGGCGCGCGTCCCGCCGACCGAGCCGTAGCTGACGAAGCCGACGGCCTTGTTGTTCCACTCGGCGTAGAGGAAGTCGATCGCGTTCTTCAGGGCACCCGAGGTCGAGTGGTTGTACTCGGGGGTGACGATGATGAACCCGTCGAACGACGCGATCGTCTCGGCCCACCGCTTGGTGTGCGGCTGGGTGTACTGGCCCATCGAGGGCGGGTACGCCTCGTCGAGGTGCGGCAGCTGGTAGTCCAGCAGGTCGATCAGCTCGTACTCCGCGTCGGAGCGCTGCTTGGCGATCTCGAGCACCCAGCGGGCGACGGCCTCGCCGTTACGCCCCGGGCGGGTGCTTCCGAGGATGATCCCGATCCTGGTCATGTGTGGCGCCTTTCAGAGGTTCTTGCCTGACGACGGAGAACGCTATCCCTGCTTGATTGGTCAAGCAAATACTTGGCGTATGGGCGTAGTCACACGGAGGGTGAGCACTTGCTGAGTCAAGCAAGTATGATAGGAGGATGTCCAACCCCTCCGCAGCAACTCCGCAACCCCTCACCCCTGACGAGGAATCCCTGGTCCGCGCCCTGGGTCAGGTGATGCACGTCCTACCCCGCGCAATCGACGCGGACATGGTCGGTGACCGTCAGCTGCCGCTCACCGAGTACACCGCGTTGATGAACCTCTCCGAGACGCCCGACCAGCGGATGCGCATGAACGAACTCGCCGCGCTCTGCTACCTCTCCCTCAGCGGCATGACCCGCACGATCATCCGGCTGGAGACGCAGGGCCTGGTCCGGCGGGAACGCTGCGAGGAGGACGCGCGCGGCTGGAACGCCGTCCTCACCGACGAGGGCTACGCCCGCCTGGAGGAAGCCTGGCCCAGTCACCTGGCCGCCGTACGCCGCCGGTTCCTCCAGCACTTCGAGGGCTTCGACCTCGCCCAGTTGGCCCGCGCGTTCCAGAAGGCCGGCACGGCAGAGCCGACCGACTGAGGCAACCACCGGCCCGGCCGACGTTGCCGCGTACCCAGGTACTCAGAACTCCCATCCGCCTATTGCACCCGTTGCCGTGCGCGCTGATCAAAGGCGATCGCGGTCACCGGGCCGGAGCGTGGGCGGCGAGCGGGTTGGTGAGGGTGCCGACGAACTGGAGCGCCGCCGACGGGTCGGCCAGGTCGATCATCTGCTGGTTGTTACGCAGTTGCAGCCGGTTGAGGCAGGACAGCGTGAACTCCGGGGCGAACAGGTCGTAGTGGCGGACCCGCTCGGCCAGGTGCGGCACCCGGTCGAAGTAGTCGGCGGCGCTGGCCGCGACAGTGCGCCAGAAGTCGTCCTCGGCGAGAACACCGGCCTCGACCAGGACCGCGTTGAGGTGCCGCAGGAAGCAGTCCACCACGTCGGTGAAGATGCTCAGCAGCTTGGTGTCGTCGGGCACCTCGACGCGGATCCGCTCCACCGCCGCCGGCAGCTCGACCCTGTCGCTCATCACCGCGATCTCCTCGGCGATGTCCTTGAAAATCACCCGCTGGACGGTGTCCTGCTCGTCGAGGACCAGGATGACGTTCTCGCCGTGCGGCATGAAAGCCAGGTCGTGGGCGTAGAAGCTGTGCAGCAGCGGGGTCAGGTAGGCGTCCAGGTAGCGGCGCAGCCACACCTCGGGCACCAGGCCGGACCGGGCGATCAGCGCCGCCGCCAGTGAGCCGCCCTCGTCGTCGACGTGCAGCAGCGCGGCCATCGTGGACAGTCGCTGCCCCGGCGCCAGCTCGGGCATCGGGCTCTCCCGCCACAGGGCGGCCAGCATCTTGCGGTACGGCGAGGTGCGCTCGGTCGCCGCCTCGTACTGCCGATGCCGGTAACCCACAGCGGCCCGCTCCCGGATGACGGTCAGGCCGGTGTCGGTCAGCACCTCGTCGGCGGCGATCAGGTCGGCCAGCCAGTCGTTGATCGCCGGAGTGGCCTCCATGTACGCGGCCGACAACCCCCGCATGAAGCCCATGTTCAGCACCGACAGCGCGGTTTTGACGTAGTGCCGCCCCGGCTCGCTGACGTTGAAGAAGGTACGGATGGACTGCTGGGCGAGGTACACGTCCGGCCCGGGGCCGAGGTGCACCAGCCGCCGCTCGGCCAGCTCACCGGCGAAGGTGACCGCCAGCTTGTTCCACCACTGCCACGGGTGCGCCGGGATCAGGTGATAGTCGGCGAGATCCAGCCCGAGATCGGCCATCGTGGTCGCGAAACGGGCCCGGGTCGCGGCGTCCAACTCGCTCTCGATGAGCGTGTCGTAGTCGAGGTCGGCGGCGCTGCTGAACGTGGAGTGGTCCCGGTGTGCGGCCAGCCACTCCAGCCGCACCGGCGCGGCGGCCTCCGGGGCGTACCGGTGGTACTCGTCGACGCCGAAGCCGAGCCGGCCGTTGTTCGCCACGAAGCAGGGGTGGCCCTCGGTCATCGAGGTCTCGATGGTCTGGAAGTCCGCCTCGGCCAGCTCTGCGGCGCTCGGCGCGGCCTGGGCCAGCTTGTACGCCGTACCCGCCAGCGTCGAGGTGATCTCCTCCAGGTAGACCGGGAGCACCCGCGCGGAGAGCCCGAGGGTGTCGCGCAGTTCGACGATGAGGTCCACCGCGTCCGGGGTCAGCGAGGTGCCGTCGCGGTGTCGGGTGATGCTGTCCGCATCGATCTGCCAGTGCTCCAGGGCGAGCACCCGCGCCGCGAACCGGTAGGTGACGGTGCCGTCGTCGCTGAGGATCTCGTACCACTGCCGGTCGTCGGGGCCGGCCACGGCCTGCGGGGTGAGCAGCCGCTCGTGGGTGAACTCGGCGAGCGCCTTGCGGACCAGCAGCCGATTGGCCCGGGCCCAGCGCTGCGGGGTGAGGTGCCCGACCGGGTCGCCGGAGGCGTGGTGCGCGGCGGCGACGGGCGGGTGGGTGGGGACGGCGGTGGTGGTCACGCCGGGGCTCCTTCGGTTCGGTCGGCGGCGGCGCGGTCGACGGCGGCCTCAAACTGGGCTCGGGTGCAGACGCTGAGCAGCGCGTCCTTCTCCGGCTTGGCGATCGGGCCGACGACAGTGAAGCCGACGGTGGCGTTCAGCGCGTGCACGGCGGTGTTGCGCACGTCCGGTTCGACCACCACCCGCCGGGTCGTCGGGTCGTCGAACAGCCACGCCATGACGGTGCCGATCACCGCCCGGGTGAAGCCGTGCACGGGCGCGTCGACCGGCGCGCAGAGGAAGTGCATGCCCACGTCACCGGGCTGGTGGTCGTAGAGGCCGACCAGCTCGACGTGGGCCGGGTCGTAGCGCTCCGCGAGGAAGGCGGGACTCCCCCGCCACAGCCCGAGGTACGCGTCGTGGTGCCGGTGCTCGGCGATCCGCTGGTACTCCTCGGTGACCTGGGCCAGGTCGGCGTCCTGCATCATCCAGAACGCCGCCTTCGGGTGGGTCACCCAGGTGTGCAGGAGCGCCGCGTCGGCGTCCGGATCGAGCTGCCGCAGCGCGAACTCACCGAGACTGTCGTCGACCCGGGTGAAGACAGTGGTCACGACGACACCCCGAACTCCTGGAACGTGATGCTCTTCTCGATCGGGTAGTGCTCCCGGCCGAGCAGCTCGCGGATGATCCAGGAGTTGCGGTAGGCGCCCATGCCCAGGTCCGGTGAGGTGATGCTGTGCGTGTGGGTGCCCGCGTTCTGCAGGAAGATGCCCCGCCCGCCGTGGTCGATGCTGTAGTTGCGGGCCACGTCGAAGCGGCCCTGCGCGTCCCAGCGGATCCGGTCCCGCACCGGCGTGAGGAACTCCGGCACCCGGTAGTGGTAGCCGGTGGCCAGCACCAGACCCTCGGTACGCAGGGCGAAGTCGCGTTCCTGCTCCACCTGACGCAACCCCAGCGTGTACTGCCCGTCCTGGTGCTCGGCGCTGACCAGCTCGGTGTTGGTGAGCAGGCGGGTGTTCACCGGCCCGTCGACGCTGTGCGCGTAGAGCAGGTCGAAGATGTCGTTGATCAGGTCGGCGTTGATCCCCTTGAACAGGCCCTTCTGCTCGGACTCCAGCCGGTAGCGGGTCGCCTCGGGCAGCGCGTGGAAGTAGTCCACGTAGTCCGGTGAGGTCATCTCCAGCGTCAGCTTCGTGTATTCGAGCGGGAAGAACCGCGGCGAACGGGTCACCCAGTTGAGCTGGTAGCCGTACCGGTCGATGTCGCCGAGCAGGTCGTGATAGATCTCGGCGGCGCTCTGCCCGCTGCCCACCACCGTGATGCTGCGCTTCGTGCGCAACGCCGAGCGGTGCTCCAGGTAGTGGGAGTTGTGCACGGCATCGCCCGGCAGGTCGGCCACGGCCGGGGGCAGGTGCGGCGGGGTGCCGGTGCCGAGCACCAGGTGCCGGGCCCGGTACTCGACGGTCTCGCCCGTGCCCATGCTGGCCCGCACCACGTACCGCTCGTCGGCGGGGTCGTACTCCACTGTTGTCACGCTCTGACCGAAGCGCAGGTTCGGCAGTTTCTCCGCCGCCCACCGGCAGTACGCGTCGTACTCGCTGCGCAGCGGGTAGAAGCTCTCCCGGATGTAGAACGGGTAGAGCCGGCCGATCTCCTTGAGGTAGTTGAGGAAGGAGTACGGCGACGTCGGGTCGGCGAGGCTGACCAGGTCGGCGATGAACGGGGTCTGCAACCGGGCCGACTCCAGCAGCATGCCGGGGTGCCAGGCGAGGCTCGGTCGGGCCTCCAGGAACACCCCGTCGAGCTCGTCGATCGGCGCGGTGAGGCAGGCCAGGCCCAGGTTGTACGGGCCCAACCCGATGGCGATGAAGTCGTGGGTGGACATCGGGGTCTCCAGGCGCGGGTTCGAGGTCACCGGCGTCAGCCGACGTGGCAGGTCAGGCCGGCGTCGACGTGGTCGTGCACGTACTGGCCGGCGTGGGTGGCGATCAGGTCGAGCACGTACCCGACGTCGTCGACTGTGGTTTCCGGGTTGAGCAGTGTGAACTTCAGGAAGTGCCGGCCGTCCACCCGGGTCCCGGCGACCACGGCGAGACCGGACGCCGCGAGGGCCTCCCGGGCGTGCAGATTGGCGGCGTCGGCCAACTCGCCGCCAGGGCCGGTGGGCAGGTAGCGGAACACCACGGTGCTCAGCTCCGAGCGGGTCACCACCTCGAAGCGCGGATCCTCGCTGACCAGTCGCCAGGCGTCGGCGGCCCGGTCGACGACCTCGTCGAAGAGCCCGCCGAGCGCGTCCGGGCCCATCACCCGCAGGGTGAGCCAGAGCTTCAGCGCGTCGAAACGGCGGGTGGTCTGCAAGCTCTTGTCGACCTGGTTGGGGATGCGCTGCTCCACCATCCGGGCCGGGTTGAGGTAGTCGGCGTGGTAGGTGACGTGCCGCAGCGTCCGCCGGTCGCGGACCAGCAGCGCGCTGGAGCTGACCGGCTGGAAGAACGACTTGTGGAAGTCAACGGTCACCGAGTCGGCCCGCTCGATGCCGTCGAGCAGCTGCCGGCGCGTCGGCGAGACGAGCAGACCGCAGCCGTACGCGGCGTCCACGTGCAGCCACACGCCGGCTGCCGCGCAGATCCCGGCCAGGTCGGTGAGCGGGTCGATCGAGCCGAAGTCGGTGGTACCGGCGGTGCCGACGACGGCCATCACCACCAGCCCGGCCTGGCGGCACCGGGCGATCTCCTCGCGGACGGCGGCCGGCCGGATCCGTCGCCGGGCGTCGGTGGGCACCGCGATCACCGCGTCCGGGGCGAGGCCGAGCAGTTTTGCCGACTTCTGCACGCTGAAGTGACCGGCGGCGGAGGTGAGCACGCGCAGTCGGGGCAGCAGGTCGGCGCGCGCCGCGGGGCCGATGGCGTCGGCGCACGCCTCTTCCCGGGCCAGCAGCAGCGCCTGGAGGTTGGACTGGCTGCCGCCGCTGGTGAAGATGCCGTCGGCGCGGGGACCGAGGCCGATCCGCTCGGCCGTCCAGTCGATCAGCCGGCGCTCGATGAGGGTGGCCCCGGCGCTCTGGTCCCAGGTGTCCAGCGAGGAGTTCACGGCGGTGAGCACCGCCTCACCGAGCAGTGCCGGGATGGCCACCGGGCAGTTGAGGTGGGCCAGGTAGCGGGGGTGGTGGAACCAGACGGCGTCGCGCAGGTAGACGCTCTCCAGCTCGTCGAGGGCGGCGCCGGCGTCGCCCAGCGGCCGGTCCAGGTCCACCCGGTCGACCAGGGGGGCCAGCTCGGCCGGCGTGATTCCGGTGCCGGGACGGTCCACTGTGGCCACCCGCCGGGCGACCCGGTCGACGCCGTCGGCGATCGTCCGGCGGTACTGCTCGACCGAGCCACCGTGCAGCAGCTGGGCTCGCGCGGCGGTTGACGCCGGCGGCGGCGTGGTGGTCTCGACGGGGTACGTCGGCACGGTCACTGGTGGTCCTTCCACGTTCTGGACGAGGGCAGCCGGAACCCACCCCGGGCGCGGCGGTGCGCCCGGGGATGTGGTGTTCGTCAGCTGACCTTCTTCGCGTTCCGGATGGCGGTGGCGAGGTTCTCCAGCAGCGGTGCGGAACCGGCGTACGAGAAGCGGGGCACCGCGTCCCACGGGCTCACCTGGTTGGCCTTGACCGCCGGCAGTTGCTGCCAGGTCGGCTTGGCCGTGAGGTCCTTGGCCTGCAGCGCGGTGCCGCGGTTGTCCAGCAGGATCAGGTCGGCCGGGAACTTGCCGGCGCTCTCCCAGCTCAGCGCCTCGAAGTAGTCGCCGGATTCGAGCTTGGTGGGGACCACGATGTCGACGCCCAACTCGGCGAAGTACATCAGGTCGGTGCTGACCTTCGGGTTGGAGACGTAGAAGAGGTCGGGGCTGCCGGAGCAGGCCATCACCTTGATCCCGGGGTTGGCCTTCACCGCCTGCCGGACCGCCTCGGCGGCGGCGTCGAAGCGGGCCTTTCCGTCGGTGACCTTCTTCGCGGACAGGTCCGCGCCGAGCGACTCGGCCAGCGCCGCGTACCGCTCGATGGGCTTGGTCATCGGCACCCGGGCGGTGGTGATCGCCACGCTGGGCGCCAGCGGGAGGATCTTGGCCTTGCTCTCGTCCGGCACGTACCAGAGCGCGTCCGGGTCGTACATGTGGGTGACCAGCAGTTCGGGGCGCAGCGCTGCGTACTTCTCCAGGCTGAACTCGCCCCACACGTTGCCGAGGATCTCGACGCCCTCGACGTCAAGGTCGCCGGCCTGCGGCTCGGCCGTGCCGTCGGCACGCTTGGTCTCACCGAAGACGCCCACGAGCTGCTTGTCGAGACCGAAATCGATCAGGGCCGCCGCCACCCCGGTGAAGGCCACCACACGGGCCGGACGGGCTGCGGCCTCTACCTTCGTGCCACGGTCGTCGGTGAACGACCAGGGGCCACTTCCGTTGCCGGCGGCGGGTTTCGCGGCGTCGTTAGTGCCACAGGCGGCGAGCAGGGTGGCCAGCGTGGCGGCGCCACCGGCGGCCAGCAGGCCACGGCGGGAGAGGCGGCGGGCGGACAGGGCATCGGGCATGGTGTTGTCTTTCGATCAAGGGTTGGCCGGGGTCGACCAGGGCAGCGGGGTTAGGTTAGCCTAACCTCGGTCATTGTCAACAGCGGTACGCCGTGTCGCCACCACCCCGGAGCCCACACTGGACGCCACACCCACCGTCACCCGACCGGCACCGCCCGTGCCAGCCAGGGCGACGGCCGCACCCCCGAGCCGGCGTGGCCGTCGGGCAGCCCGCGCCGCCGGCCTGGTCACCGCCGTGGCACTGCTCGCGGTGATCGTGGTGCTCAGCATCGCGGTCGGAGCGAAGGCCATGCCGCTCGCCGACGTCTGGTCCGGGTTGCTGCACCGCGACGCCACCGAGTACGCGGTGGTGCACCGGATGCGCCTGCCCCGCACCCTGCTCGGGCTGCTCGCCGGCACCGCCCTCGGTGTGGCGGGCGCTGTCATGCAGGCCCTTACCCGCAACCCACTCGCCGACCCCGGACTGCTCGGCATCAACGCCGGCGCGTCCGCGGCCGTCGCCACCGCCGCCGCGTTCCTGGGCGTCACCGCCGTCGGCGGGTACGTCTGGTTCGCGCTGCTCGGCGCGGCAGCGGTGACCGCGCTCGTCTACACCGTCGGCGGCGGACGCGACGCGACCCCGGCCCGACTCGCGCTGGCCGGGGCGGCACTCAACGCCACCCTCTACTCCTACGTGAGCGCGGTGATGCTGCTGGACACCGCGTCGCTGGAGCGGCTGCGTTTCTGGACTGTCGGCTCACTGGCCAGCGCGGACTCCGCGACAGTGACCCGGGTGCTGCCGTTCATCATCGTTGGGCTGCTGGTCGCGCTCGGTGCCGCCCGTCCGCTGAACGCGCTGGCGCTCGGCGACGACGCGGCGCGAGCCCTCGGCGCTCGACCCGCGCTGATCCGCGCCGCCGTGATCGTCGCCGTCACCCTGCTCTGCGGCGCGGCGACCGCCGCGTGCGGACCGATCGTCTTCGTCGGGCTTCTCGTGCCACACCTGGTCCGCGCCCTGACCGGCCCGGACCTGCGCTGGCTGCTGCCGTACTGCGCGGTGCTCGCACCCGCGTTGCTGCTCGGCGCCGACGTGCTCGGCCGGGTGCTGGGCCGCCCCGGAGAACTCCAGGTCGGCATGGTGACCGCCGTACTGGGCGGCCCGCTCTTCCTGTGGCTGGTCACCCGCCGAAGGGTGGCCCAACCGTGACTGTCGTACGTACGTCATGGGGGTTGTCGCTGCGGTTTCGGCCCCGCGCGTTGGGTGTCGGGGCCGGCGCGGCGGTGCTCGCGGCCGGGTTCGGTGTGGTGGCCCTGGGCAGTGGTGACTACCCGATGGGTCCGGCGGACGTGCTGCGCACGCTGACCGGCGGTGGCACTGCGGCGGAGCAGTTCATCGTGCTTGAGCTGCGCCTGCCCCGGCTGGTCACCGCCCTGTTGGTCGGTGCGGCGTTGGCTCTCGCCGGCACGGTGTTCCAGTCGCTGGTCCGCAACCCGTTGGGCAGCCCGGACATCCTGGGCTTCACCCAGGGCGCGTCGACCGGGGCGCTGGTGGTGGTCGTCCTCGGTGGCAGCAGCCTGGCGTTGGCCGGCGCGGCGGTCGTCGGTGGTCTCGGCACCGGCCTGGTGATCTACGCGCTCGCCTGGCGGCGCGGGGTGCACGGCTACCGACTCATCCTGGTGGGCATCGGGGTGTCCGCGATCCTGACCGGCGTCAACGGCTACCTGCTGACCCGGGCGCCCCTGATGGAAGCCGCCCGCGCGGTCCTCTGGCTCACCGGCAGCCTGGACGGGCGAGGCTGGGCCAACGCCGGGCCGCTGCTCGCCGTCCTGGTCGTGTTGGCGCCGCTGGTGCTCGTCGGCTGCGCCCCGGCGCTGCGGATGATGGAGTTGGGCGACGACGCCGCCAGCGCCCTGGGCGTGCCGGTACGCCGGCTGCGCCTGGTGCTGCTCGCCGCCGCCGTGCTGCTGGTCTCGTTCGCGGCGGCCGCCGCCGGGCCGGTGTCCTTCGTGGCGCTCGTCGCCCCGCACGTGGCGAAACGACTGACCCGGGCCCCGGGTCCGAACCTGCTGCCGTCGATGGCCGTCGGCGCGGCGCTCCTGGTCGGGGCCGACCTGGTGGCGCAACGCGCGTTCGCCGGGCACCAACTCCCGGTCGGCGTGGTGACCGGCGTGATCGGCGGCGGTTACCTGGTCTGGCTGCTGGCGATGGAACGTCGGGCGGGCCGGCTGTGAACACCAGTGACGCCCTTGAAGGAGCACCCATGCGACCCGGCGATTCCCGACTCGGCGGCACCGCGCTGACCCTCGCCTACGACCAGCGCACCATTGCCGAGAACCTGACCGTGGCGGTGCCCGACAGGTCCTTCACCGTCATCATCGGCCCGAACGCGTGCGGCAAGTCCACGCTGCTGCGGGCCCTGTCCCGGATGCTGCGCCCCAGCGCCGGAGCGGTGCTGCTGGACGGACGGGACATTCACGACCTGCCGGCCCGCAAGGTTGCCCGTACGCTCGGCCTGCTGCCGCAGTCGTCGATCGCACCGGACGGCATCAGCGTCGCCGAACTGGTCGCCCGGGGTCGCTACCCCCATCAGGGGCTGCTGCGGCAGTGGTCTCACGAGGACGAGCGGATGGTCGAGGAGTCGATGGCCGCGACCGGGGTCGACGACCTCGCCGACCGGGCCGTGGACGAGTTGTCCGGCGGGCAGCGGCAGAGGGTCTGGATCGCCATGGCGCTGGCCCAGCAGACACCCCTGCTGCTGCTCGACGAACCGACCACGTACCTCGACATCGCCCACCAGATCGAGATCCTGGACCTCTGCGCCCGCTTGCACGAGGAGCAGGGCCGCACCCTTGTCGCGGTGCTGCACGACCTGAACCACGCGGCCCGCTACGCCACCCACCTGATCGCCATGCGCGACGGACGCGTGGTGGCCGCCGGGGAGCCGGCGTCGGTGGTCACCGCCGCGCTGGTCGAGGAGGTGTTCGGGCTCCCCTGCCGGGTGATCGACGACCCGGAGACCGGCACCCCGCTGGTCGTCCCCGCGGCCCGACGCCGCGCCACCACGCTGGCCCCGGAGCCGGCATGTCGTGGCGCAACCGCACCCAGGCAGAGTTGCGCAACTGATGTTCGGTGAGCAGGCCGCCTCGGACAGCGTCGGAGCCGC
>NZ_JBEZEH010000153.1:0-17897 GCF_040648775.1 Micromonospora sp. NPDC049089 | reverse complement strand
ACCCCCAGGTCGTAGCCGGCCACCACGGCGACGTGCGTGGGCAGCACGCACACGCCCTGCGGCTCGGAGAACGTCGCCGCCGCGGCCGGGCCGTCCGCCCGGCCGCGCTCGCCCGAGCCGATCCGACGCACCGGCGTCTCGCCGTCCGGGTCGACCTCGACCAAAGAATGTCGGGCCGAGTCCGAGACCAGCAGGTTGCCGTTGGGCAGCAGCACCGCCTTACCCGGGAAGCGCAGCGCCGTCTCCGGTGCCGGCGGCGGGACGTACGGGCCGTTCCCCCGGTGAAGGGTGCCCTTGGCCTCGTGGGTGGTGATCAACTCGTCGATCAGTCGGGCGAGCCCTTCGGCGTGCCCCTCGCCGGCCATGGTGGCCACCACGTAACCCTCGGGGTCGATCACCGACAGGGTCGGCCAGGCCCGGGCCGCGTACTGCTGCCACATGTCCATCTCGGGATCGTCGAGTACGGGGTGGTGCACCCCGTACCGCTCCACCGCGGCGGCGAGCGCGTCGGCGTCCTTCTCGTGCTCGAACTTCGGCGAGTGCACGCCGATGACGACGAGCACGTCGCCGTACTTCTCTTCGAGCGGGCGCAGCTCATCGAGCACGTGCAGGCAGTTGATACAGCAGAACGTCCAAAAATCCGCGATTACGATCTTGCCGCGAAGGTCGGCGAGCTTGAGGTCGCGTCCACCGGTGTTCAGCCAGCCCCGACCGCGCAGTTCGGGAGCCCGTACTCGTGCGCTCATGCACCCATCGTGCCTGACCACCGGCCCGCGCCCGGCCGGAGGGGGCGAGATTCGGTA
The DNA here is from genome assembly GCF_040648775.1 of Micromonospora sp. NPDC049089. Classification (NCBI taxonomy): domain Bacteria; kingdom Bacillati; phylum Actinomycetota; class Actinomycetes; order Micromonosporales; family Micromonosporaceae; genus Micromonospora; species Micromonospora sp. NPDC049089. Next base: position 17,094 of record NZ_JBEZEH010000153.1, on the reverse strand, counting down.
CCACCTGCGGGTACGACGACGGCGGGGTCACGGTTGCCCGTGACCCCGCCGTCGGTGCGGCTATTTCGCGGCCGGCTTCAGGCAGAGCACCCGGTTGGCACCCTCACCCGGCAACACCACGTGGGGCTGCGTCGTGTCGGTGCACTTCTCCTTGGCGTCCACCTTCGAGACGATCGTGAACGCGCCCGCCTCGCCGCAGTCCGCCGCCGAGGCGCCGGCCTGCCCGGACTGCTTCACGCAGGTGCCAACCGCCGGGTCGAAGGCCGGTGTGTCGTTCCCACCGACCTTGCCGAGCAGAAGCAGCAGGCCGAGCGGCACCGCCAGGATGAGCATCGCGGCGATCAGCACCGCGGCCAGCACCCGGCCGTTACGTACCTTCGGCGTCGGGGGCTCCACCTTCGGCTCGTCGACGGCGTCCGGCTTGAACGCGTCGAACCGGCCCTGGTCCGACTGGCCGGCCTCCTGGCCCCAGGACGACGCGGGCTGCGGCGGTGGCGGGAACGACGGCGGGAAACCGCCGCCCGGCACCGACTCGGTCGCCGGCCCGCCGTAGCCCGGCGCGCCGGAGCCCGGGCCGCCGAAGTTCGGCGCACCGAAGGTCGCCGTTCCGTTCGGGGTGCCGGCGGCAGGCGCCCCGGGGCCGCCGAACTGGTCCGCCGGCGCCTCGGCACCGGAGTGCGGGCGGGTGCCGTTCACCGGCCTGTTGTTGCCCGGGGCGTCGACGAAGGACGGCACACCGGGCGGGAACGCCGGCGGCGCCTCGTTGAACGCGTTCGGTGCGGGCTGCCGGTCGTCGAAGCGCGGATCGGCCGACGGCTCGCCGCCCCAGCCGGGCCCAGCCTGCCGCTGCGCGTCGTTCTGCCAGTCGGGTGCGGGCTGCTGCCGCTGCGCGTCGTTCTGCCAGTCGGGAGCGATCTGCCGCTGCTCCTCGTGCTGCCAGTCGGGCGTCGCCTGTCGTGGCGCGTCGTTCTGCCACTCCGGAGCACCCTGACGGTCGGCGCCCGGGTCGCCCTGGAACGCCTCCGGCTCCGGCTCGGCCTCCGGCTCCGGTCGTGCCGGACGGCCGTACACCCGGGGTTGCGGGTTGGCCGTGCCGGTCGGTCGGATGGCCTGGTCGGTCGGAGGCATGACCCGGCTCGCCAGCGGCACCGAGGCGCTCGCCGTGGCCCGGGCCGCCGCGCCGGCTGCCGACTCGGCGTCCGACACCGGTACGACCGCGCGGCCCGCTCCGGACTCGGGCGAGGTGCGCGGGGCGGGTACCACCGCGCCGCTCGCGGAGACGTCCTCGGGGCGGCCACCGTACTGCGCGGCAGCGTCCGGGGTCTCCCGCTCGGCGTAGGCGGGCTGCTCGGGGATCGGAGCGAACTGGGCCTGGGGTGCGTAGTCGGACGGCGGGACGGCAGCCAGGCTGGCACCCGGCACGCGCTGCTCCTGCGGGGGAAGCGGCACCGCGTTCGCCGGCGAGATGCCCGGCGCGGGCCCGGGCTGGTAGGCCGGTGCCTCGTCGCCGCGGTCAGCCTCCCAGCCTCCACGGGACTGGGCGGAAGCTTCGGCCTCCGCGCGACCCCACACCTCACCGGGGGCCCACGGCTCGGCCTCCGGCACGCCGCCGGAGTTGCCCTGGGCGGCGTTGTCCGGGCCGGCGGCCCAGTTGGGCGCGCCGCCGCTGGTGGGCACGCTGGCGCTGGCACGGGCGGGGAGGTTGCTCGGCTCCGCCGGGGTCCACCCTGTCTGCTCCGGCCGCTCGGTCGGCTGCTCCGGTTGGGAGAGCACCCAGTCGGGCTGCTGTGGACGGCCCTCGGCCTCGGCCCAGGCGGCCGGCTGCGCGGGCTGGTCCTGCCGCGCGTCGTTGCCGCCGTTCCACGACGCGGGCTGCGCCTGCGCCTGCTGCTGCGCGGCCCACCCGCCGGAGTTGGCCGGATCGTCCTGCGCGGGCCAGTTCGTCGTCGGGGCCGGGACCTGGGCGGCGCCACGGGCCTGGCTCGGCTGGGCGGCCTGACCCCAGCCGGGGGCGGGCTGCTCGGTCGCTTCGGCGGGCTGGCCCCAGGCCGGTGGCGACTGCTCCGCCGGCGTCCACACCGGCTGGTCGTCGCGGGCGGCGCCGGCGGCGGGCCAGCCGCCATTGCCGGTGGCCTGCTCCTGCTGGGCGCCGCCGGACCAGCCGGCGGCCTGCGGTGCGTCGGATTGCGGAGATTCGGTCGCCCGCCAGTCGGCTGCGGGCGGGTTGGCCTGCGCCGCGCCGCCCCAGCCGCTGGCCGGGTCCTCCTGGGCGGGCCAGGCGGCGGTGGCCGGGGGAACCTGCGCGGCGCCCCGTGCGGCTGGCTGGGCCTGCACCCAGTCCGGCTGCTCAGCGGGGGCGTTCGGGGTCCAGGTCGGTGCGGGTGTGCTCTGCTCGGCGGGCGTCCAGCCCTGCTGCTGCGCGGCCCAGGGTTCGGGCTGTGCCGGGGTCGGCGCGCCGTCGTTGCCGGACCATGCGCCGGGCTGCTGCTGCGGCGGCTCGCTCGCGCCACCACCGGCGGCCCAGGCGGGCTGCGCCGGGTCGTTGGGCTGCGCGGCGGCACCCCAGGCGGGGGCCGGCGGCTGCTCAGGCTGGGTCGCCCATGCCGGCGCCGACGGGTTCGGTCGCGTCGGGGGCGGGGGTGCCCAGCCCAGGTCGGGGCCGGCGGCGTTCTGGCCGTTGTCCGGCTGCGCCGGGCGGTCGCCGTACGGCGCCGGTCCGCCGGCGCCCGGTGACACCTCGTCCGGCTCCTGGCCGGGTCGGTGCGGGCCCTCGGACGTCATGGGTGCGCCTCCTCCATCACATGTCGGCTCGCCGGTGCCGATCGGTCTCCTCGGCGTGGCTGCCGGCGTCACCGGCGTACCGCTGTGCCGGCTCCCCGCACGGTATCGGGTGGTGGCACGAACCGTCCAAGGAGCACTGCTCGTCACTCACCGTGGCCGGTTGATGTCGAGCAGTTCCTGACGGCTCGGCCTCTGCCGGGTCGGCGGGCGGCGACCGAAGCCCACCGTACCGGGCGCTGCGGCAGGGCGGAATCCCGGTGGTGGTGTCTGGAAAACGCCGATGGCCCACCCGGTGGGCCGGGTGGGCCATCGATCTGGAGGAGGTGAGGAATGTAGTGGAGCGTCAGCTCATGTGACGCTGGGCGATGACGAGGATTTCCTCGCGAACCGCCGGCGAGTTCGCCGAGCGCAGCGCGTGCTCGATGGCACGGGCGCGGCGGGTCGCGTCGCGGTGGTTGCGGATTCGCTCGATCATGCTGCTCATTGGTGGGTCCCCCTAGCTATTCGGTTGTCAGCCCCTGATGCATCTATTCAACAGCAGAAGCCGGCGAAATTCCATCGATTATTAGGTGAGCTGAGACACCTGCCTAACAATCAAAGGTCAACAGGCCCCTTGGCCGACGGTTCCTTCGCTCAACGGACACGGCCGGTGTGCCGGGCGTTAACCCGTGGCACACCGGCCGTGGCTGGCGTTCTGAAACGATCAGGTCCAGGCGAGCAGCGCCGCCTCCGGATCTGTGAGGAAGTCGCCGACGTCCCGCAGGAACTTCGAGCCCAGCTCACCGTCGATGATCCGGTGGTCGAAGCTCAGCCCCAGCGTGGTGACCTGGCGAACCTTGACCTTGCCCTTGTGCACCCAGGGCATCTCCCGCACCGCGCCGAAGGCCAGGATCGCGGACTCACCCGGCGGCAGGATCGGTGTGCCGGTGTCCACCCCGAACACGCCGACGTTGGTGATGGTCAGGGTGCCGCCGGACATGGCCGCCGGCGAGGTGCGGCCGGACTTCGCCGTCTGCACCAGGTCGGTCAGCGCGTCCGCCAACTCCCGCAGCGAGAGGCGGCCGGCGTCCTTGACGTTGGGCACGATCAGACCGCGCTCGGTGGCCGCCGCGATGCCGAGGTTGACGTACTCCTTGACCACGATCTCGTCGCCCGCCCAGGTCGAGTTGACCATCGGGTGCCGTTGCACCGCCAGCAGCACCGCCTTCGCCACCAGCAGCAGCGGCGAGACCCGTACGTCGCGCCACTCCCGCCGGCCGCGCAGCCGGTCCAGTGCCTTCATCGCCCGGGTCACGTCGACGGTCAGGAACTCCGTCACGTGCGGGGCGGTGAACGCCGAGCGGGACATGTTCTCGGCAGTCAGCTTGCGGACGCCCTTGACCGGGATGCGCTGCTCCCGGTCCGCGCCGAAGCTGGGCGCCGTCGTCGCCGCGATCGGCTCGGCAACCACAACGCTCGCGCCGCTCGCCGCCTGCTGCACGTCCTCCCGGGTGATCGAGCCGAGCGGCCCCGACCCGGTCAACGTGGCGAGGTCGACCCCGAGATCCTTGGCGAGCTTGCGCACCGGCGGCTTGGCCAGCACGGCTCCCCCGCTCGCCCCACCGCGTCGATCATGGACTTGTGGTGCCGGAATCGTGGGAGTCGGGGCCGGTTTGTGACCCACCACAACTCCATGATCGACTCCAGCGGGGGCGGCGGGCGCCGGGACCGCGCCCTTGCGGGGGCGGCGCTTCGCGGCGGTGGTACGCGGCCCGTAACCGACCAGCACCGCCGTCCGCCCGCCCGGGGCCGCACCGCCGATCAGACCGGGTTCGATCATGCCCTCGGCCGGTGCCACCTCCACCGCCGCCAGCGAGGCCGCCGACGGGGTGGGCAGGTCACCGCTGGGCGTGGCAGTGGTCGACAGCGCCTCCAGCGGCCCGGCACCCGGGTCGGTGTCGATCGCGATGATCGGCGTACCGACCTCGACCGTGGTGCCCTCCGGGTGGTGGATCGCCTGGACCTGGCCGGCCCACTTCGCCGGGATCTCCACGGCCGCCTTCGCCGTCTCCACCTCGACGATCGGCTGGTTCAGCTCGATGGTGTCGCCGACCTTGACCAGCCAGGCCAGGATCTCGCCCTCGGTCAGCCCCTCGCCCAGGTCGGGCAGGTTGAACGTCTTGATCCGGGACATGTCGCTCACCAGCCGAAGGTGCGGTCGACGGCGTCGAGCACCCGATCGAGGTCGGGCAGGTACTCCTCCTCCACCCGGGCGGCCGGGTAGGGGGTGTCGAAGCCGGTCACCCGCAGCACTGGCGACTCCAGGGAGTAGAAGCACTCCTCGGTGATCCGGGCGGCCAACTCGGCGCCAAGGCCGATGTTGGACGGCGCCTCGTGCACCACGACCACACGGCCGGTGCGCTTCACCGACTCGTACGCCGCGGTCAGATCCAGCGGCGAGAGCGAGCGCAGGTCGATGACCTCCAGCTCCCGGCCGTCCTCGGCGGCGGCGGTCGCCGCCTCCAGGCAGGTCCGCACCATCGGACCGTAGGCCAGCACGGTGACGTCGGTGCCGGGCCGCACGACCCGGGCCGAGTGCAGGGGGTACGCGTCGGACAGCGGCGCGTCCAGGTCGACCTGGCCCTTCTCCCAGTAGCGCCGCTTGGGCTCCAGGAAGACGATCGGGTCGTCCGAGGCGATGGCCTGCTGGATCATCACGTACGCGTCCTGCGGGTTGGAGCAGGTCACCACCTTCAGTCCGGCGGTGTGCGCGAAGTACGCCTCCGGCGACTCGGAGTGGTGCTCGACCGCGCCGATGCCGCCGCCGAACGGGATCCGGATCACCATGGGGATGCTGAGCTTGCCGCCCGAGCGGTAGTGCATCTTCGCCACCTGCGACACGATCTGGTCGTACGCGGGGTAGACGAAGCCGTCGAACTGGATCTCGCAGACCGGCCGGTAGCCGCGGATGGCCAGACCGACAGCGGTGCCGATGATGCCGGACTCGGCCAACGGGGTGTCGATCACCCGCTGGTCGCCGAAGTCCTTCTGGAGACCGTCGGTGATCCGGAAGACGCCGCCGAGCTTGCCGACGTCCTCGCCCATGATGATGACCTTGGGGTCGTTCTCCAGGGCGCGGCGCAGACCGGTGTTGAGGGCCTTTCCGATGGTGAGCGTCTCCGTGGCCATCAGTGGGCGCTCCCCTCGAACGACTCCATGTAGCGGCTGAACTTCGCGCGCTGCTCGTCGAGCAGCGGAGACCCGTTGGGGTAGACGTTGTCGAACATCGTCACCGGTTCCGGGTTCGGCATCTCGAGCACCCGCTCACGCAGGTGCACCGACTCGCGGCGGGCCTGCTCGTCGACCTCGGCGAAGAAGCCCGCGTCGGCGATCTGCTGCTTCTCCAGGAAGGCCTTGACCCGGGCGATCGGGTCCTTGGCCTGCCACGCCTCGACCTCGCTGGCGATGCGGTAGCGGGTCGGGTCGTCGGAGGTGGTGTGCGCGCCCATCCGGTAGGTGTACGCCTCGATCAGGCTCGGGCCCTGCCCGAGGCGGGCGTTGTCCAGCGCGGTGCGGGTGACCGCGTACGTGGCGAGCACGTCGTTGCCGTCCACCCGTACGCCGGGGAAGCCGAAGCCGGCGGCCCGCTGGTAGAGGGGGACGCGGGTCTGCCGCTCCAGCGGCTCGGAGATCGCGTACTGGTTGTTCTGGCAGAAGAAGACCAGCGGCGCGTTGAACACGCTGGCCCAGACGAATGCCTCGTTCACGTCGCCCTGGCTGGTGGCGCCGTCACCGAAGTAGGCGATCGCCGCCTCGCCGTCGTCGGTGCCGGTCTTGCCGTCGATGGTGATGCCCATCGCGTAGCCGGTCGCGTGCAGGGTCTGCGCCCCGATGACGATCGTGTACATGTTGAACTTGAACTCGTTCGGGTCCCAGCCGCCCTGGTCGACGCCGCGGAACAGGCCGAGCGGCATGATCGGGTCGATGCCCCGGCAGTAGAGGACGCCGTGCTCCCGGTAGGTCGGGAAGGCCATGTCCTGGGTGCGCAGCGCCCGCCCGGAGCCGACCTGGGCGGCTTCCTGGCCGAGCAGGCTGGCCCACAGGCCCAGCTCGCCCTGACGCTGGAGAGCGGTCGCCTCGGCGTCCAGCTTCCGGACCAGCACCAGGTCGCGGTAGAGACCGCGGTATTCCTCGTCGGTGAAGTCGACGCGGTACTCGGTGCCGTCCGGCCCGATGGCGCTGTCGATCCGCTCGCCTTCGGGGGTGAGTAGCTGCACCAGCGCGGGGTCGCCGGCCGCGCCCTTCCTGGAGCGGGGTGCAGCCCGCCTGCTGCGGGTGGTGCCCCCGGGGTCGCCCTTTGCCATCGGTGTCTCCCTGTCGTGTCTGCGTCGGCACCGGGGGGTCACCCGGCCGCGCAACTCGTGCGCCTGCCCGGCTGCTGCCGGGCCGGTTCCTGGCGGCCGCGCCTAGCCCCGGTGGGGGTTGCCGCACGGCGTGATCCGGTGTCTGGCCGAACCCGGATCGGGAGCGCCGGCGCTCAACCGCGCCTGCCGCGAGGGTGCGCGGAGGTCACGGCTGCGTTGCCGTCGTGCTCCATATTCGCAGAGCAGGTGAGCGCGCCCACAGTACGCCTGCCTCCGCAATCCGACTGCCCATGCTTTGACGCCGTTTGTCGCCATCATGCCGGCCGGCGTTTCCCATGCGTTGCGGCACGATTCGTCACCGTTCGGGCAGCACTGCGTGTCGACACGCAGTGGAGGTTGGCTGACCCACCGTGACTGCGTCAGGCTGATTCCCGCAGGATCGCGCCTATCGGGTCATTTGTCGGGTTTTACCCTACGGCGGCGTCCATCCATGTCCTCCAACGGCCGACGACTAGGGGTGTGCGGTGTACGAGCCAGGTGACGGTCCCGGCACACCAGCGCTCGGTCGGCACCGGTCGGCTGGCGGCTATCGCCGGGTGGTCGGTGTCCACCGGGCCCCCGGCGCCGGTGGCACCTCCCGCGGTTACCTGCTCACCGTCGCGCTGCTGGCCGGCACGGCGTCGATGCCCATCCTCGCCGCGATCAGCGCGGGCTCGGCCACCCCGGGCAGCAGCGCCCTACCGGACAGCAGCACCCCGTTCATGCCGACCCCGTCCGTCGGGCCGGTGGTGATCCCCATGCCGATGACCAGCCAACCGGCGCTTCCCCCGCTCGGCACACCCAGCGTCGGCCCGACCAGCGGCTGGCTGCCGGCCGCGCCGTCGCATGCACGGGGAGGGCCTGCCGCTGCCGATCCCGGGCCCGCCCGGTGGACGACCGCCCCGCCGGTGGCACCGAGACCCACGCGGAGCACCTCGCCGCCGGTACCCCCGCCCGTCGCTCCGCCACCGCCGACCCACCCGGATCCGACCGATCCGCCGGACCCGACCGATCCGCCGGACCCGACCGATCCGCCGGACCCGGAGCCGACCGATCCGCCAGACCCCACCGACTCGGCGGACCCGGACCCCACCGACTCGCCGAGCCCCTCCAGCTCGGCCGATCCCGATCCGACCCCGACCCTGACGGTGGACCCGACACCCACGCCGACCGACGACGCGACAGCGACCGCCGTGCCGACCAGCACCCGGTCCGTCCCGGCCCCCACACCCACGCCGCCCGCGGTACCGACCCGCCGACCCGGCCCGGTGATCCCGTCGCCGTCGGTCGTCGCCCCGACGCCCAGCGTCAGCCCGGCGCCACTGGCCGGACCGACCTACCCTGCGGTCCCGCCGACGGTACGGTGACGATCAGGCGCGACCCGTCCGGCGTCGGCGTCGGCGCTCGGCGGTAGGCGCGTACCGGAGGGGGTGGCGTGGGCGGCGGTGCGGAACCCCGCCCGGTCACCACCCGGCCCGGCCCGGGGCTGCGGATCGCCCGGCTGGTCACCGAGGTGACCGCCCCGGCGGTACTCGTGTCGCTGCTGATCATCACGGTGAGCTGGCGCAGCGCCAGCCGCCCCGGTCAGGGCCTCGTCTGGGGTCTGCTCGCCACTCTCTTCGTCACCGGCATTCCGTTCGCCTACATCGTCGGCGGGGTACGCCGGGGCCGGCTCACCGACCACCACGTCGGCCGCCGGGAGCAGCGCCGGGCGCCGCTGCTGGTCGGCCTCGGTTCGGTCGCGGCGGGCCTCGCCCTGCTCGCCGTGCTCGGCGCGCCCCGCCCGCTGCTGGCACTGGCGGTGTCCGGCCTCGTCGGCCTCGTCGTCGCCGTGTCGGTCAGCCACTGGTGGAAGATGTCGATCCACTCGGCGGTGGCCGCCGGCACGCTGGTCATCCTGATGCTGACCTTCGGGACCCGGCTGGTCGTCGCCGCACCGCTGCTGGCGGTGGTCGGCTGGTCTCGGGTACGGCTGAAGGACCACACGCTGGCACAGGTGCTGGCCGGAGGTGTGCTCGGCGCCCTGATCGCCGCGGTGATCTTCGGTTCGCTGCGCTAGCCCGACCCGGAACCTGCGGCGCTGGCCGGGCCCAGGACCCGCTGCGCTGGCTCGACCCACGGCGGGCTGGCTGGCCGGGCCCGGGAGGGCGATGCCGGCCGGGCCGAGGGCGGGCGGCGCGGAGCCGCCCACCCTCGGACGCCGTCAGGCGCCGTCGTCGGCGAGGCGGTGGCGGTTCGCCTCGATCCACGCGTCCAGCGCGGCCGGGTCGTCCGGGTCCACCCCGTCGGCCATCAGCTGCGCCACCGCGGCGGTGGCCGCGCTGCGCCGCTCACCGGTCGAGTAGAGGCGGGCGAACTCTGGCACCATCTCCTCGATCGCCTCGTCGGTGCGCGTCGTCGCCGCCTCGGGCAGCCCGCGCTGGCGCGACGCGTACCGCGCCCAGGCCCGCAGCACCCGGGGGAGCATCGCCGCGTCGTCCATGTCCAGCACGGCCCGGCGGTGCACCCAGTCCAGCAGGAAGAGCCCGGACACCGCCGGACTCCAGCGCATCGGATCGGCGTCCGGGAAGCTCGCCGAGTGGTCCAGCAGCAGGCTCAGGCAGAAGTGCAGCGAGGCCAACTCCGGGCCGTCGACGGCGTCCAGCCCGAAGCGGGCGGCCTCCGGCGCGGCGAGGAACCGCCGGACCAGGTCGGTGCGTTCGGCCGCAGAGAGCGGCTCGACCTCCGCCGGACCGGTCGGGTCGGCAGCGGTGGGCAGCATCGCCAGCCGGGCCCCGACCAACGCCCGGTCGGTGGCGAGCGACCCTTCGCCGGGCAACTCGCCCAGGTCGTCGGTGACCGCCAGATGGCGAGCCACCTCGCCCCGGAACCGGGCTGGATCCTCGGTACGGAACCAGGTCAGCTCGTCGTCGGCGCACATCTGCCGGACCTGGTCCAGGATCCGTTCGGCCGGCCCGCCCACGAAGATGTCCTTGGTGATCCCGATGTTGTGGTCCACCAGGGCCACCAGCGCGTGCTCCGAACCGCCGGACTCGTCGTCGTAGGCGAAGGTCGCGAGGTAGGAGGTCTGGTCGCCGTACACGTCGCCGTACGCCCAGGTGCCGGTGAGGTGCACGCGGCCGAGCTGGGCCGTCCAGGTGGGCGCCTGGCTGCCCGGGCGCACCCGATCGGCGCCCTCGGCGGTCGGAACGAGGGTGGCGAAGACCTGCCGAATGGTGGTCGCCGCCGCGACCCTGCGGCGGGCGGTGGCGGCGAGGAAGCCGGTGACGAACTCCCGTACGGCGGCGTCGCGGTCGGTCTCCGCGATGGCGTAGACACTGCCCAGCAGGGCGCTGCCGAGCATCTCGGCGTCGAGGGCGGACTCCAGCTTGGTCACGTCGCGTGCGGCGTGCAGCACCGCGTCGTAGGGGGTCTGAGGCGTGGCCATGCTCCGACCCTACGCCGCCCGGGGCGTACGCAGAGCGGTAGCGAGCCGTGCGGAGCGTCAGCGGCGTGCGGCGTCCCGCAGCGCGTCGCGTGCCTGGGCGTACGAGCCGAGCACGGTCCGTACCGGTGTCAGTACGTACTCGTCGCCCACCTGGGCGACCCGGGCCGTCAGCCGCTGGTCGGCGCGGGCCCGGGCGCGCCGGGCGGCCAGGCGCACCACCGGCCGGGTCAGCGCCGCCACCAGCAGCCCGGCCAGCAGGCCGCCGAGCAGCAGGACGGTCGGCAGCGGCACCTGGCCGACCATCGGGTTGTCCAGCGCGGGCAGGCCGAGCGCCCGCAGCGCGTAGCCGAGCACCAACCAGCCCAGCCCGACCACGGCGGCGAGCGTGACCAACCACTGCACACCCCCGACGAGCCGCCACCACAGCGGGCGACGGTCGAGGCCGAGGTCGGTGCCAGCGATCGTGCGATCCAGGGCGTCCGGCAGGTCGCCGAGGCGGGACCGGGCGGCGGAGGTCACCGCGCCGGGCCAGGCCGCGGGCAGGTCGGCGGCGGCCCGGTCGGCCACCGCGCGGATGGCGAGGCCGAGCGCCGAACGCTGGGCGGCCGTCGGGTCCGGTACCGAGGTGGCCGCCACCAGGCTCTCCGCCGGGTCGGCCTGGTCACCGGTCGGTCCGGGCAGGTGCAGCCGACGCAGCGGGTCGGGCCGCAATCGCCGCCAGCCCCGGACCACGGGCCAGCCGGTGGCCGCGCCGGCCCGGTGCCGGTACGCCCGCTCCACGGCCTCGGTCACCGCCGGCACCCCGGCGGCCCCGGCCAGAGCCCGGTTCAGCCCGTTGACGGAGGTGTCGTCCGGCCCGCCCGCCGGCCGGGCCGAACCGACCAGCTCGTCCAGGCCGGCGACGACCGTGTCGACGTCACCCGCGAGCCGGCGCAACGCGGCCTGCCGCTCGGCGACCGTGCGCTCCAGCGCGTTGCGCAGCCCGACCATTCCGGCCGGATCGATGGCGGTGGTGGCAAGCAGGGGCACCCCGGTCAGCCCGTCCGTGTCGAGCAGCCGACGCAGGTCGTCCAGGACCCGGGGCACCTCGGCCGGGGGCAGCCGGTCGGCCTGGTTGAGCACGACCAGGGTGACTTCCCGGTGCCGGTGGAACTCGCGCAGGTAGCTGTCGTGGATGACCCGGTCGGCGTACTTCTGTGGGTCGACGACCCAGACCACCTGGTCGACAAGGCCGAGGAGTCGGTCCACCTCGAGCCGGTGCGATCGCTGCACCGAGTCGAAGTCGGGCAGGTCGAGCAGGATCAGCCCGTGCAGGGCCGTCTCGTCGTCCGCGTCCAGGGCGCTCTCCCGGACGAAGCGGTGTCGGGGCAGTACGCCGATCCAGTCGAGCAGATGGTTGGCGCCCTCCAGCGGCCCCCACACGCAGGCGTGGGTGACGCCGGTGGTCGGCCGGCGCACCCCGACCGGCGAGAGTTCCAGTTGGGCCAACGCGTTGAAGAGGCTGGACTTGCCGCTGCCCGTGGCACCGGCCAGGGCGACCACCGTGTGGTCCCGGGACAGCGCGAGCCGGGTGCCGGCCCGCTCGACAAGGGTGTGCGCGGGCACCAGGTCGGCGTCCGGCAGCAGACCGTCCACGGCGGTCAGGAACCGGCGTACCGCGTCCAGGCGGGCGATCAGCGCGTCGGCGTCGACCCGCTGGTCCCCGCGGAACACCTCGCGTACCCGGCCGGCGATGTTGCTCACCGGGAGCCCTCCTCGTCGGCGGCGGACAGGCCGCTGCGGTGCCGGGCCAGCTCGACCCGGCCGGCGGCCCGGCGCAGCCCGTCGCCGGCGTCCGCGGCGGGGCGGGCGTCGGCGGTGCGGCTCAGGAAACGGTCGGCCTCCGCGTCGAGCAGCGTCCGCACCCGGCCCAGCAGGTCGGTGCGGGCCTTGGCGGCGAGGGCACGCACCGCCTGGTCGCCGAAGATCGCCTGGAGGACGGCCTGCGCGGCGACAGTGGTGCCGGCACCGGTGGCCAGTTCCAGCCCGGTCGGGATGAACGCGGTGGAGGCGAAGACGGCGATCATCACGGCCAGCCCGGTGGCATTCACCGCGTACGCGGCGGTGCGGGCCACGAACCGCTTGTCACCGCCCTCGACCCGGACCAGTTCCAGCACTCCGCGCTGCCAGTCCCGGACCATGCGCTCGGCGCGTTCGGGTAGGTCGTCGCTCGGGTGGGCGAGCGCCGGGTCGAGCAGCCCGGCGCCGGCCGGGTGTGCCTTCCACCCGGTGTACGCGGACTCGGCAGCCTCCGAGGCCACCCCGCGCAGCAGCGTCACCAGTTGGGACTCGATGGCGTTGCGCAGCTCGGCGGCGGGTGCCGGCCGACCGGTGACGGCGGCCACTACCCGGTCCCGGAGGCGGCCGATCCGTGCCTCCAGCGTGCGGAACAGCTCGCCGGTGCCGACGAACTCCTGCCAGCGGGCGAGCACCTCACCCCGGAGCAGCCGGCCGTCCTGGAGCCCCTGCTCGACGGTGCGCTCGGCACCCCGGTACGCGGCCCGGACCCGTTCGTCCAGCCCGTCGGCGGCGGCGAGCTGCTCGTCGGCGGCGTCGGCCAGATCCTCCACCGAGGGGTGGAGTGCGGCCAGCGCCCCGTCGAGGGTCTGGCGGACCACCGCCGCCCGGGCGTCCGCGTCGGCGGCCAACCGGGCGAACCAGTCGGCAAGGGGAGCGGTGACTCCCTCGGGGAGCAGCCCCTGACCGTCGACCCAGGTCTCGGGCAGCACGAACAGCGGCGCCCGGCCGAGGTCCTGCTCGGCGAGCATCTCGGTCAGGTGCGCGGCGATCTCGTCGGTGGCCTCGGCGGGCACCCGGTCCAGCACCATGGCGATCACGGCGCCGCGCGCCCGGGCGCTGCGCAGCAGCTCCCACGGCACCGCGTCCGCGTACCGGGCGGCGGTGGTGACGAAGAGCCACAGGTCGGCGGCGGCCAGCAGTTGCGTGGCGAGTGCCCGGTTGGCGTCGACGACCGAGTCGATGTCGGGCGCGTCGAGGAAGGCCAGCCCGGCGGGCAGGGCCGGGGCGGTGACGAGGTGCAGGGCGCGCGGATCGTCGCTCGGCTCGGTGGTGCGGGTCAGACCCGGCAGGAGCTCTCCCTGCCGAAACCAGGCCGCGTCGGACGGGTTGCAGACCAGCACCGGGGAGCGGGTGGTCGGCCGGAGCACGCCGGCGGCGCTGACCCGGGCCTTGACCAGGCTGTTGACCAGGGTCGACTTGCCCGCGCCGGTGGAGCCGCCGACCACCACGAGCAGTGGGGCGTCCAGCCGGGCGAGCCGGGGCAGCAGGTAGTCGTCGAGTTGGTCGGTGAGTGCGGTGGCGGTGTGCCGGGCGGGGCCGGCGGAGGGCAGCGCGAGGGGATAGCGGGTCGCGCCGATCGCCTCCCGGAGGCCCGACAGCGCGCCGGGGAGGCTGTCGTCCCCGGTGGTGGCGGGGGGCTCCTCCGCGGCGGCCGGCGGGTCGGTGCGGGCTGCGACGGCGGGCGCACCGGAACGGGTGGCGGGATCGCCGTGCGTCGTCACCGCTAAAGCGTGCCCGACCGATGCAAGGGAAGACAACCGGACGGTAATAACGGCTGGGTTGCGTCGGGTTGACTCAAGTCACCTTGACGATTGGCCAACGCGTGGCACTATTGAGTCAAGTTCACTCAACTTGTGGTGGGGCCCGCTGCGGGCGGTGCTCGCCAGCAGCCCACGGGCGATGCCCGTCACCTGCACAACCTTACGAAGCGAGGAAGCGAAGATGGCACGTGCGGTCGGTATCGACCTCGGCACGACGAACTCCTGCGTCAGCGTTCTCGAGGGCGGTGAGCCCACCGTCATCGCCAACGCTGAGGGTTCGCGGACGACTCCTTCGATCGTCGCGTTCGCCCGTAACGGCGAGGTGCTCGTCGGTGAGGTCGCCAAGCGCCAAGCGGTGACCAACCCGGACCGGACGATCCGGTCGGTCAAGCGCGAGGTCGGCACGAACTGGTCCGTCGACATCGACGGCAAGAAGTACACCCCGCAGGAGATCTCGGCCCGGACGCTGATGAAGCTCAAGCGGGACGCCGAGGCGTACCTGGGCGAGCAGATCACCGACGCGGTGATCACCGTTCCGGCCTACTTCAACGACAGCCAGCGCCAGGCGACGAAGGAGGCCGGTGAGATCGCCGGCTTCAACGTGCTGCGGATCGTCAACGAGCCGACGGCCGCCGCCCTGGCGTACGGGCTGGACAAGGGTTCCAAGGAGCAGACCGTCCTGGTCTTCGACCTCGGAGGTGGCACCTTCGACGTGTCGCTGCTGGAGCTGGCCGAGGGCGTCGTCGAGGTCAAGTCGACGAGCGGTGACAACCAGCTCGGTGGCGACGACTGGGACCAGCGGATCATCGACCACCTGGTCAAGACGTTCCGTGGTGAGCACGGCATCGACCTCTCGCAGGACAAGATGGCCCTCCAGCGGCTCCGCGAGGCAGCCGAGAAGGCCAAGATCGAGCTGTCCGCCGCCACCACCACCAACATCAACCTGCCGTACATCACCGCCGGCGCGGCCGGCCCGCTGCACCTCGACGTGACGCTGAGCCGTGCCGAGTTCCAGCGGATGACGCAGGACCTGCTGGACCGCTGCAAGGGCCCGTTCGAGCAGGCCGTGAAGGACGCCGGGATCAAGATCTCCGACGTCGAGCACGTCATCCTGGTCGGTGGTTCGACCCGGATGCCCGCCGTGACCGACCTGGTCAAGCAGCTCACCGGCCGTGACCCCAACAAGGGCGTCAACCCGGACGAGGTGGTCGCCGTCGGCGCCGCCCTCCAGGCCGGCGTGCTCAAGGGTGAGGTCAAGGACGTCCTGCTGCTCGACGTGACCCCGCTGAGCCTGGGCATCGAGACCAAGGGCGGCATCTTCACCAAGCTGATCGAGCGCAACACCACCATCCCGACCAAGCGTTCCGAGGTCTTCACCACGGCCGACGACAACCAGCCGTCGGTGCTGATCCAGGTGTTCCAGGGTGAGCGTGAGATCGCGGCGTACAACAAGAAGCTTGGCACCTTCGAGCTGACCGGCCTTCCGCCGGCGCCGCGCGGCGTGCCGCAGATCGAGGTCGCGTTCGACATCGACGCCAACGGCATCGTCAACGTGCACGCCAAGGACCTGGGCACCGGCAAGGAACAGAAGATGACGATCACCGGCGGCTCCTCGCTGCCGAAGGACGACATCGAGCGGATGCGCCGGGACGCCGAGGAGCACGCGGAGGAGGACAAGCGTCGCCGCGACGACGCCGAGACCCGCAACGTGGCCGAGGCGCTCCAGTGGCAGACCGAGAAGTTCCTCGCCGAGAGCGGCGACAAGCTGCCCGCTGAGAACCGCGAGCAGCTCAACGAGGCGCTCGGTGAGCTGCGTGGCGCCCTCGGCGGTCAGGACATCGAGAAGATCAAGTCGGCGCACGAGAAGCTGGCTCAGGTCTCCCAGCAGGCCGGTTCGCTGCTCTACTCGTCTCAGGCCGAGCAGGGTCAGCAGCCGGGTGGCGAGCCCGGCCCGGGTGCGACCGGCGCGACCGGTGCGACCGGCCCGCAGGCCGGCGGTGCCGACGACGTGGTCGACGCGGAAATCGTGGACGAGGACGGCAAGAAGTGACCGTCGGCCTCCGACACGTTTCCACCGCGAAGGGGATGAGGTAGCCGCATGACGCAGAAGCCACGAGCCGCCGACCCGGGCGACACCGGGTCGACGCCGGGTGGCTCCGCGACCACGGAGCCGACCGGCGACGGGGAGCGGGTCGTCATCCGCAACAACCGTAAGCTCGTCGACACCGCCGAGCCGGAGGGGACCGCCGCGGACGCGGAGACCGGTGTGCCGGCCGAGGGTCTGGTCGAGGACGCCGAGGTCGTGGTCGATGAGATCGAGGTCGAGGTCAACTCCACCGACGGGCCGGAGCCGTCCGGTCCGGCGGTGGTGGACGCCCCGGCGCAGCCGGTGGACGGTGGCCGCGCGGGCATCTCGCTCGGCGCCGAGCTGGAGGCACTACGAGCCGAGCTGGACGAGCGGACCAGGGATCTCCAGCGGGTGTCGGCGGAGTACGCCAACTACCGCAAGCGGGTCGACCGGGACCGCAGCCTCGTGCAGGAGCAGGCGACCGGCTCGGTGCTGGCCGCGCTGCTGCCGATCCTGGACGACCTGGACCGCGCCCGGGAACACGGCGACCTGGTCGGGCCGTTCGGCACGGTGGCGGAACAGCTCACCACCGCGCTGGGCAAGTTCGGCCTGAACGCCTTCGGCGAGCAGGGCGACCCGTTCGATCCGACCCGGCACGAGGCGGTCGCGCACCAGACGTCGGCCGACGTCAGCGAGCCGACCTGCGTACAGGTCATGCGACGCGGCTACCAGCTCGGTGAGCGGCTGCTGCGCCCCGCGCTGGTCGCGGTCGCGGATCCGGAATAGTGCCAGACAGTGAGCAGGCCGTCCCACCCACCGCCCAGCGGTGGGTGGGAC
>NZ_JBEZEH010000152.1:0-17913 GCF_040648775.1 Micromonospora sp. NPDC049089 | reverse complement strand
GCCTAGCGGTGTCGCCGTGTCGCGGCCTAGCGGTGTCGCCGTGTCGCGGCCTAGCGGTGTCGCCGTGTCGCGGCCTAGCGGTGTCGCCGTGTCGCGGCCTAGCGGTGTCGCCGTGTCGCCGTCTAGCGATCTATGCGGTCTAGCGGTCTTCGCGGTGTCGCGGCGTGGCGGTCTCACCGACCAGCGCCCGGCGGCCCAGCGGTCGCTGTGAGGAGGCTGCTCCGGAGGACCCAACAACGATCGTGGGCCTCGGCCCCCCACCGATAGCCACGGAGACCTCGTTTCGCGCCACTCAGCGGCTCGCTGGCGCCTTGATCGGCGCTAGGGGCAGTCGCGGTCGAGTGGACCTTCCCGAGGGCTTCTGCGAGGCGTGTAGGGCTTCCCCCACGCCGCACTCGCCCAGTCGCCTCCGCCAGTCGCGAGCCACGCGCCCCGCCGCCAGTCGCGCCACCGCGCTCGCCCGTCGCTGCGTCTGCTCCGCCACCAGCCGCTCGCGACACCAGGCCTGTCGCCCACCGCCGCGCGCACCGCCTATCGGCGCCCTCACCGCTCGCTGATTGCTTTCGAACCTTCCGGCCAGCGCGACCAACCGGACCCCTCCGGCCCCGCCCCGTCAACTTCTCCTGCGGCAAGCGCGGGACCCCTGGTTGGCTGAGCGAGCCGAGGATGACGACGGTCCACGCTCATGCCAATCTCAGAATCAGGTCCGATGCCTGTTTCACGTGAAACAGGCATCGACGCCGGGATGCAGAACGGCCGCGCTCCCGGTGGGGTGGCGCGGCCGTAGGCGAGCGGGTGGGTCAGTCCTCCCCGCTCTCCTCCTGTTGCACTCCGATGATCCCGACGATCCGCTCAAGGTCGTCCACGGTCGCGAACTCGATCGTGATCTTGCCCTTGCTCCGGCCGATGTCCACCTTCACGCGGGTGTCGAACCGGTCGGACAGCCGATCGGCGAGATCGGTCAGGGCCGGCGCGTGCGCCTTGGGTCGCCGCTTCGCGGCCTGGCCCTTCGCCGGCCCGTCGTTGAGCGTCAAGGCCACGATCTCCTCGGTCGCCCGAACCGACAGCCCTTCGGCCACGATCCGCAGAGCAAGCTGTTCCTGCGCCTCCGCCTCGTCGAGGCTCAGCAGGGCGCGGGCGTGCCCCGCCGACAGGATGCCGGCGGCCACCCGGCGCTGCACCTGTGCGGGCAGGTTCAGCAGTCGGATCGTGTTGGAGATCTGCGGGCGACTCCGGCCGATCCGGCGGGCCAACTCCTCGTGGGTGGCCCCGAACTCCTCCAGCAGTTGCTGGTAGGCGGCGGCCTCCTCCAGCGGGTTCAGGTTGGCCCGGTGGATGTTCTCCAGCAGGGCGTCGCGAAGCATCGCGTCGTCACGGGTGTCCCTGACGATCGCCGGGATGCTCTCCCGCCCCACCGCCTGGGCGGCCCGCCAGCGCCGCTCGCCCATCACCAGTTCGTACTTCTCGTCGTCGAGTTGCCGAACGACGATGGGCTGGAGGAAGCCGACCTCCTGAATCGAGGTCTTCAGCTCCTCCAACGCCTCCTCATCGAAGACCTGGCGGGGCTGCTTCGGGTTGGGCATGATCGCGTCGACCGGGATCTCGGCGAATCGAGCACCGGGCACCGGGCTCAGCACGGGCTCCGGCTCGCGGATCGGCGCGCCAACGGGCACAGCGGCGGCGGCTTCGGTGCTGCCGTTGTCCAGGTGCTCGTTCTCCGGCTCGGCCGTCACGGTGCCAGCGGCACCCGGCGCGGGCCCGGTCGGGATCAGCGCCCCCAGGCCCTTACCCAGACCGCCCCGAGGACGGTTCTTCATGCGACGCCTCCCAGCGACTCGTCCGCACTACGCATTCCGGCCCACCGGCTCCTTGACGCCCCGCTCGGCGATCTCCTGGGCGGCCTCGAAGTAACTCGTGGCGCCCCGCGAACCGGGATCGTAGGTCATCACCGACTGGCCGTAGCTCGGCGCCTCGGAGACCCGGACGTTGCGGGGAATGACCGCCTGGAGAACCTTGTCGCCGAAGTGGTTCCGGACGTCCTGCTCGACGGCGTCGGCCAAACGGGTGCGCCGGTCGTACATGGTCAGCAGGATGGTGGAGACATCGAGCTTCGGGTTGAGGTGCTGGCGTACCAGGTTGATGTTGTTGATCAGCTGGTTGAGCCCCTCCAGCGCGTAGTACTCGCACTGGATCGGGATCAGCACCTCCTGCGCGGCAACCAGCGCGTTGACAGTGAGCAGGCCGAGCGAGGGCGGGCAGTCGATGAAGACGTAGTCGAACTCGCCCGGGTAGGCGGCGATCGCCCGGTCCAGACGCGACTCCCGGGCCACCACCGACACCAACTCGATCTCCGCGCCCGCCAGGTCGATGGTCGCGGGTACGCACCAGAGGTTGGGGATGCCCTCGACCGCCTGCGCCACCTCGGCCAGCGGCACGCTGTTGATCAGGCAGTCGTACACGTCGGGGATTCCGGTGTGGTGTGGGACGTTGAGCCCGGTCGAGGCGTTGCCCTGCGGGTCGAGGTCGACCACGAGCACCCGGTTGCCGTGCAGGGCGAGCGCCACCGCAAGGTTGACGGTGGTGGTGGTCTTACCCACGCCACCCTTCTGGTTGGCGACGCACATGACCCGGGTCCGGTCCGGCCGAGGCATTGTCACCTCGCCACTGGGATTCAGGATCTGCACGGCGCGCATCGCCTCCATAGCCAACGGTGGGTCATCCTCTTCGCGCGTCGGGGTTTCACGTGAAACGTACGTGGGGTCGGTCGCCACGGCGGCCAACGACTCGGTCGAAGCGACCGGGGCGTCGGCGACCACCGGCCCGGCGTCCCGAACGGCCGCCGCAGTGGGTTGGTGTGGGACGGCCGGCTCGAAGCGAACCGCTGCCGCGGTGTTGCGGCGACCTGAGGTCGACCGCACCTCGGCGGCGTTGACGGGTCGACCCGACGCCTCCGGCGGCCGGCGACCACTCGCCGGATCCGGAATGGTCGAGCCCTCCGGCCGCCCGGCGCCCGAGGGCGGGTCGAGCGCGGCCGGCGGATCGCCGTCGGTAGGTCGGGTAGATGGCCCGGTCGCGCCGGGCGACCAGCTCGGGTAGTCGGTTTCACGTGAAACGGGATCGCTGGGCGACCCGGTCACGCGTGGATCGTCGTACCTGCCGTCGTCATGCACCTGTCATCCCTGCCCGCTTCGGATGGTCGGTCCGCGCCCCGGTCAACTTGGCCGCATCCTCGCCCGCAACCCGGGGCGTACGGCCCGCGGGAGCGGTCGGAGACCCGCGACGTCCGTCACCCGCTCCACACTATCGACGCGCGGTCAGCCTACGGCGGACGGGCGCGGCCGGTCCACGTCGGGTTCTCATCCCCTCGTCCATCCGTACCGGTACAACGAGGCAACCCACCGGCCGGAAGCCCGATGGCGCGAAGTGTCAACCTCGGCGGGAGCGTCCACTCCGGGCGCGCTTCCTGGCCGCCGGTCGGGCCGGGCCGACCATCCGCTCGCGCACGATCTCCACGACCGTGGTGGGCGGATCGATCACGCCGACGCCGCAGAGCTGCACGGCCGGCTCCCCGCCGCCGAGTCGCGCCACCACCTCGGCGTGCTCCTCGATCTCGGTGGCGGCCGACGAGCCCTTGAGCGCCAGCAGCCGACCACCGCGAACCGCCAGGGGAAGGCTCCAGCCCGCGAGCCGATCCAGGGGCGCGACCGCGCGCGCGGTCACCACGTCTCCGCTGATCGGCTCCCGGCCGCTCGACCCGCTGGCCGCCTCGTCGGCCCGACCACGGAACACCCGCACCGACTTGGCCAACCCGAGTCGCTCGACGACCTCGATCAGGAACGACGTCCGCCGGGCCAGCGGCTCGATCAGGGTGACAGTCAGGTCGGGGCGGGCGATGGCCAGGACGAGACCCGGCAGACCGGCGCCGGAGCCGACGTCGAGCACCGTCGCGCCGGCCGGGATCCGCTCCGCGACCGCGGCGCAGTTGAGCAGGTGCCGGTCCCAGATCCGGGGTGCCTCCCGGGGGCCGATCAGGCCGCGGACCACCCCGTCGGTGGCCAGCAGTTCGGCGTACGCGGCAGCCAGGTCGAGACGGTCACCGAAGAGCGTCAGCGCGGCCGGGGCCAACTCGGGCGGCAACGCCGCGTCGGCTGGGGACGGGGCGGTGTCGCGCCCTGCCGAGTCGGCATCTGCGTCGCCTGTGGCGGGGTGGACAGCGGACGGCCCGGGCGGCGTGCCGCCCGGGCCGGACACGGCATCGGCCGTGTTGTCGTCGTGGGTCACCCGGTCAGTCCGCGGGCCGTACGACGATGCGCCGGTTCGGCTCGACACCCTCGGACTCGCTCGCCACGCCGGACATGGCGTTGACGACGTCGTGCACGCACTTGCGCTCGAACGCGGACATCGCGTCCAGGCGCACCGGCTCGCCGTACTCCTTGACCTTCTCGACGGCGTTCTTGGCGACCGCGGCGAGTTCCTTACGGCGGTTCGCCCGGTAGCCACCGACGTCGAGCAGCAGACGGCTCGGCGTACCGGTCTGCCGGAAGACGGCAAGGCGGGTCAGTTCCTGGAGCGCCTCCAGGGTGGCGCCGCGCTGACCGACCAGATTCTGCAGCCGCTCGCCGACCACCTCGACCATCGGACGGCCGGCGGCGACCAGCTCGTCGATGTCGCCGTCGTAGTCGAGGATGTCAAGCAGGCCCTCGACGTAGTCGGCGGCGATCTCGCTCTGCCGGAACAGGTCGCCCTCGCCCACAGCCTTCTTCACCCGGGTGCCGGCGGCGGTGTCGGTGTCGTCGTCCGCCTCGGTGTCGTCGGCTTCGGTGTCGTCACCGTCTACCGCGATCGTGGCGGTCTCCTCCTCGTCCACTGACTGCTCGGCGCGGGGGATGCTGGTCTCGGTCACGGTCTCATCTCCGTACTCGCTCGGCCGGACCGTCGGGTCCGACTGGTTTCCCGGGGCCGGCTGGAGGTTGCCGGTGCCCACAGGCACGTCTGTACGGGCAGTGTCGCCCGTGGCCGCGCGGTGCGCGGTCGGTTCCGCCCGGCGCCGGCCGTACGGCGGCTGCGCGGTGCGAAACGGGCCGCCGCCGGATCGCCGGCGACGGCCCTCGCTGGTCAGCCCTGCCGCTTGGCGGGGCGGCTCTTCTTCGGGTTGTTCACCGGCTTGGCGCCCGGCTTCGGCCCGGCAACCTTGGGCGCGGTCGCCTTGACGGGCGCCGGCGGGGTGGCCTTTCCGCGACCGAACAGGCCACCGGACTTGGCGGGCTGCACCGGGTTACGGCTGGCGGCGGGCGCGACGGCCTTCTTGGCGGTCACCGGCGGCGGGAACTTCCGCAGCACCCACTGCTGCTGGCCCAGGGTGAAGAGGTTGTTGGTGACCCAGTAGATGATGACGCCGATCGGGAAGATCGCGCCGGAGATCAGCAGCGACGCGGGGATGCCGTAGAGCATCAGTCGCTGGATCATCCGCTGCTGCGGGTCCTCGGCCCAGCCGGTCTTGAGGATCATCTGACGGCTGGTCAGGTAGGTGGTGGCGATCATGACCAGGACCAGGACACCAGCAATGATCTTCACGGTGCTGCCGTTGGCGCCTAGGCTGGCCAGTTCGTCGGCCGTCGAGCCGAACTTGCCGGCGATCGGGGCGGTGAAGAGCTTCGCCTGCGAGGCGCTCTGGAACTGGTCGGCGGTCCAGCCGTAGAGGGTCTTGTTCTGCTTGTCCGGGTCGAGCCGGCGCAGCACGTGGAAGAGGCCCAGGAAGACCGGGATCTGAAGGAACATCGGAAGGCAACCCATCAGCGGGTTGGCCTTCTCCTTCTTGTAGAGCTCCATCATTTCTTTCTGGAGCGTCTCCCGGTCACCCTTGTGCTTCTCCTGAAGCTCCTTGACCTTGGGCTGGAGCGCCTGCATCGCCCGCTGGGACTTGATCTGCTTGACGAAGACCGGGAACAGGATCACCCGGACGGTGACCACCAGGAAGATGATGGCCAGGATCCAGGCGAAGTTGGTGCCGATCACCGCACCGACGGGCACCCCGATGGCGTCCCAGGCAGAGTGCCAGGTCAGCAGGATCCACGAAATCGCGTAGTAGATCCAGTCGAGACTCAGACTCAATTCGGGGCTCCAGTCACATCAGCACGGCGGCGGCCGCCCGGCTCTGGCACCGGGTCATGTCCACCAGGGTGAAAGGGGTGGCAGCGCAACAACCGCCGGGCCGCCAGCACGGCTCCCCGGAGCGCGCCGTGCCGAACGACCGCCTCCTGGGCGTACGCACTGCACGACGGGTAGAACCGACAGCGAGCCGGCAGTGCCGGACTTATCCACCGACGGTACGCGATGATGGGCGCGATCAGCACCTTGGCACCGGTTGTCGACGGCCGTGGGCTGCTCTGCTCGGTGCCGCTCATCGGGCCCGCCGTTCGCGCGGCGACCGGGCGACCGCGATGGCGGCGTCCAGGTCGGTGGCGAGCCGAGGGTACGACGCCTGCGCGGCGGCGGGGAGCGCCCGGACGACAAGGGTGCTGCCGGCGGGCAGGTCGGTCAGCCGTTCCCGGACCAGCGCCCGCAGTCGGCGCCGGACCCGGTTACGGGTCACCGCGTTGCCGACCGCCTTGGACACGACGAAGCCGGCACGGGACGGCACGGACGACTGCTCCGCACTGTTGTCCCGTACCGGCTCCGGCAAGGTCGGTGTGCTGGGGTCGACGGTCACCGGCACGCTCAGGTGGACCACGACGGCGCCACGTCCGGCGCGCCGGCCACCGCGAACCGCTGCGGCGAAGTCAGTGCTGCGCCGCAGTCGCTGTGCGGCGGCCAGCACGACTGCCCACGTCCCCTGGACCGGCCCGGTCGGCTCAGGCCGACAGGGTGGTGCGACCCTTGGCGCGACGGCTCGACAGGATGGCACGGCCGGCACGGGTGCGCATGCGCAGCCGGAAGCCGTGGGTCTTCGCGCGCCGGCGGTTGTTCGGCTGGTAGGTGCGCTTGCTCACGTCAGGCTCTCCGTTTTCGTACGCGCCCCGCGCGACGGGATCGCCGGGGTCGTGTGGTGGTCCAGGCCACCTCGACGGTGGCCCACGATCGGTGCTGTCCGGCGGAGCGAGACCTCGGCGATGCGGGGATGCGACCGCGGACAGCAAGCACCCATCACCCTAGCAGAGGGCGAGAAAGCAGCCATTCCAGCCTACGCAGGGGTGCAATGACCGTCAAACACCCCGAGCAGGGGGACAACGGGACGCGCCCGAGGCCGAAGGGCGGTTTTCACTGATGCCGACAAGGCCGTCGCCGCGTCGCCGGTTGATGGCGCAGGGACAACGCTGTTACCGTGCCCGATTGCGGTGAGCGTCGGAAGCTCCGGTCGTCGCGCAGGCAAGACCGGACATGGCAGTGAATCGTTCGGCACGGTGAACCCGCTTCAGCGCCCGTTCAGGCAGGGGCAGGTCCCACCCGCGTCCGGCGGCGGCCACAATCGGTCGGTACACAGGCTGTGGATAACTTGTGGATGACCACCGGTCGACCGTCCGGGTGGGTGTTGTTCCACCCGCGAACGCGGCGGGCCCGGGACGGCCGGCTGGCAGACAGCGGCGGCCGGGAGCAGAAGCGAGGGGGTGGCACGACGGTGGCCGGTACGACCGACCTTGCCGCGGTGTGGTTAGCGGCGACCGACGAGCTCGCCGACGAGATCATCTCCGCCCAGCAGCGTGCCTATCTCCGACTGACCCGGCTGCGAGCGATAGTCGAGGACACCGCACTGCTCTCCGTTCCGGACGCGTTCACCCGCGACGTGATCGAGTCACGGCTGCGCCCGGCGATCACCGAGGCGCTCACCCGCCGGCTCGGCCGACCGATCCAGGTCGCGGTCACCGTTCGGGTGGCCGAGGACGCCACCGGCCGACCGGCCGGCACCGTCTACCGCAGCGCCCCGGAGACCGGGCAGCTCGACATCGACGGCCCGGGTGTCGCGCCGTTCGACGACGACCAGGGCGCTCGACCCTCGGCCGACGCGATGATCCCTGAGCAGTCGCCAGCGCCGCGTCACCCCGATCCGGGTCCGCTGCCCGCGCCGGCTGGTCCGCCGCTCGCGCCCCCGGTGGAGGGGCATCGCGCGGGGTTGATTCCCGCCAGCAGGGACGGGCAGGAGGCGCTGTTCAGCGCCTCCTTCGCGGAGCCCCTGCGGCCCTCCCGGCCGGGTCCGGACCGGCGCGGTTACGACGAGCAGGCCGCCCGACTGGACCCGTCCGGCCCCGACACCCGGCCCTACGATCCCCGCTACCGGGACGACTCGGCGTCACCGCGCGACCAGCACGTGATCCGTTCGCTCCCCCGGGACAGCGGGACGGACAGCGGCCCGGGTCGCAGCGCGGTGGACCATCGGCCCGGTGGCCGGGACGACCGCCGGCTGCCCGGCGCCGACACCGGCGGCAACCGGCTCAACCCGAAGTACATGTTTGAGACGTTCGTCATCGGCTCGTCCAACCGCTTCGCCCACGCGGCGAGCGTGGCGGTGGCGGAGTCGCCGGCCAAGGCGTACAACCCGCTGTTCATCTACGGGCACTCCGGGTTGGGCAAGACGCACCTGTTGCACGCGATCGGGCACTACGCCACGACGCTCGGCAACGCCCGCTCGGTCCGGTACGTGTCGACCGAGGAATTCACCAACGACTTCATCAACTCGCTCCGGGACGACAAGACCAGCGCGTTCCAACGGCGCTACCGCGACGTCGACATCCTGTTGATCGACGACATCCAGTTCCTGGAGAACCGCGAGCGCACCCAGGAGGAGTTCTTCCACACCTTCAACACCCTGCACAACGCCAACAAGCAGATCGTGATCACCTCTGACCGGTCGCCGCGCCAGCTCGCGACCCTTGAGGACCGGATGCGAACCCGGTTCGAGTGGGGGTTGCTGGCCGACATCCAGCCGCCGGATCTGGAGACCCGGATCGCGATCCTGCAGAAGAAGGCGGCGCAGGAGCGGATGTACGCCCCGCCGGACGTGTTGGAGTTCATCGCCTCCCGAGTGTCGAACTCGATCCGGGAGCTGGAGGGCGCGCTGATCCGGGTGACCGCGTTCGCCAGCCTGACCCGGTCGACAGTCGAGCTGTCGCTGGCCGAGGAGGTGCTTCGGGACTTCATGCCCGACGGCGCCGGTCCGGAGATCAACGCTGACCAGATCATGGCCTCGACCGCTGACTACTTCGGGGTGAGCCTGGAGGATCTGCGCGGCCAGTCCAGGTCCCGGGTGCTGGTCAACGCCCGCCAGGTGGCCATGTACCTGTGTCGGGAGTTGACCGAGCTGTCGCTGCCCCGGATCGGGCAGGCGTTCGGTGGCCGGGACCACACCACCGTGATGCACGCCGACCGGAAGATTCGTCAGCAGATGGCGGAGCGCCGCTCGCTCTACAACCAGATCGCCGAGCTGACCAACCGCATCAAACAGAACAGCTGAGGCGTACGACCGCCCGCACGGCGGCGCACAGCCGCAGGACACGCCCGACCGGATCTCCGGTCGGGCGTTCTTTTTGGGTCAGTCAGCTGGACTCTCGACATGGTGCAGACCACAGCATTGAGGCCGTGACCGCCTCGATCCCCACTCGTTGTCCACAGCTCGTTGTCCACCGTCGGTGGATAACTACGGACCGTCCCTCGCCAGTTACCCACAGGCTGTGGAGAAACCCTGTGGACGAGGTTGTGGACGCCTGGGGACGACGGTCAGGTTATCCACCGATCATCATCAACCTGTGTACGAGCTGTTGAAGGTTCTGGGGATGACGGCAATGGTGATCTTCCCCGCGATCCACAGGCTTGGGGAGAAAGTCGGTGGATTACCGGTGGACAACCGGTGGACAACGGTGGACAACCGGCCGTCGTCGCCGGGCTGTGGACACACAAGCCGGTTGTACCCCGGGTTCTCCACAGCTAAATCACCGGTGGATAACCCGTCTGACCTGCGCAGACCTCGGTTTTCCACAGTTTGCACAGGTGCGATGAAGACGATGAGTTATCTCTTCTAAGAGAACAAAAACCAATCATCACCGTTGGGCTTTCTGTGGATCGGGCCGAACGCTGTCGGATCAGCCGGTCAGCATCGACACGATCCATGGGGTCGGGCGCACAGCCGATGTCCCCGCGCCCTAAGGTGCGATGGGTACCCGCACGGTCGGGCGGGACGGTAGGCAGCGGTCGGCATGAGAGAGTTGTCGCTGACGTCGACGCGGAGGCATTGATGAAGTTCCGAGTGGAGCGCGACGCGCTCGCCGAGGCTGTGGCGTGGACCGCGAAGAGCCTGCCCAACCGGCCATCCGTACCGGTGCTCGCCGGGGTGATGCTCCGCGTCACCGACGGCAACCTGCGGGTCTCCGGGTTCGACTACGAGGTCTCCAGCCAGGTGACCGTCGAGGTGCAGGGCGACGCCGATGGTGCCGCGCTCGTCTCCGGCCGCCTGCTCGCCGAGATCACCAAGGCGTTGCCGGCCAAGCCGGTCGACATCGCCGCGGTCGGCGCGCATCTCGAGTTGGTCTGTGGCAGCGCCCGGTTCACGCTGCCCACCATGCCGGTGGAGGACTACCCCGCGCTGCCCGAGATGCCGCAGAGCGCCGGCACTGTCGACGCCGCGGCGTTCGCCACCGCGGTGGCCCAGGTGGCCATCGCCGCCGGTCGTGACGAGACGCTGCCGATGATGACCGGCGTCCGCGTGGAGTTGTCGGGCGACACCCTGTCGATGCTCGCCACCGACCGTTACCGGTTGGCGCTGCGCGAGATCCAGTGGCGGCCGGACGACCCCGAGGTGAGCATCAACGCCCTGGTGCCCGCCCGCACCCTGAACGACACCGCCAAGGCCCTCGGCCCGCTGGGCGGCGAGGTCACCCTCGCCCTCGCCCAGGGCGCTGCGGGCGAGGGCATGGTCGGCCTCGCCGGCGGCACCCGACGTACCACCAGCCGGCTGCTCGACGGCGCCAACTACCCGCCGGTGCGGTCACTCTTCCCGGCCACCCACAACGCCGCGGCGCGGGTGCCGGTCAGCACGCTGATCGAGGTGGTCAAGCGGGTCGCGCTGGTCGCCGAACGGACCACCCCGGTGCTGCTCAGCTTCAGCGCCGACGGCCTGGTGGTCGAGGCCGGCGGTTCCGAGGAGGCACGGGCCAGCGAGGCGATGGAGGCGACCTTCACCGGTGAACCGCTGACCATCGGCTTCAACCCGCAGTACCTCATCGACGGTCTGGCAAACCTGGGCGCTCAGACGGCCGTGCTCTCGTTCGTCGACGCCTTCAAACCCGCGGTGATCTCACCCGCTGGCGAGGATGGCGAGGTCATTCCGGGGTACCGGTACCTCATCATGCCGATCCGCGTCTCGCGCTGATCGCGCCCAGCAACACCCAGATCCACGGAGGTAGAAACACATGCAGCTCGGCCTGGTAGGACTCGGCCGTATGGGCGGCAACATGCGGGAGCGGTTGCGTTCGGCCGGGCACGAGGTGGTCGGCTTCGACCACAACGCGCAGATCAGCGACGTCACGACCATCGCGGGCCTCGCAGAGAAGCTTGAGTCGCCGCGCGCGGTCTGGGTCATGGTGCCCGCCGGTGTCACCGACGCCACCATCGACGAGCTCGCCGAGGTGCTCGGCGAGGGCGACATCATCATCGACGGCGGCAACTCGCGCTTCAGCGACGACGCGCCCCGCGCGGAGCGACTCAACCAGCGGGGCATCGGCTACATGGACGTCGGGGTCTCCGGCGGCATCTGGGGCCGGCAGAACGGCTACGGGCTGATGGTCGGCGGTGCCCAGGAGCACGTGGACCGCCTGATGCCGATCTTCAACGCGCTCAAGCCGGAGGGTGAGTTCGGCTTCGTGCACGCCGGCCCCGTCGGTGCCGGGCACTACTCGAAGATGGTGCACAACGGCATCGAGTACGGCCTGATGCACGCCTACGCCGAGGGCTACGAGCTGATGGCCGCCTCGGAGCTGGTGACCAACGTGCCGGGCGTCATCAAGTCCTGGCGGGAGGGCACCGTCGTCCGTTCCTGGCTGCTCGACCTGCTCGACCGGGCGCTCGACGAGGATCCGGAGCTGGCCGATCTGAGCGGCTACACGGAGGACACCGGCGAGGGCCGGTGGACCGTCGACGAGGCGGTCCGGCTGGCGGTGCCGCTGAACGTCATCACCGCTTCGCTCTTCGCCCGGTTCGCCTCGCGGCAGGACGACTCACCCGCCATGAAGGCCGTCTCCGCGCTGCGTCAGCAGTTCGGTGGCCACGCCGTCCACAAGCGCTGAGCGGTATCCACAACCTGTGTACGTTCACCGGCTGGAACTGGTCGACTTCCGCTCGTACGAGCGGGTGGCCGTCGACCTCCAGCCGGGAGCGAACGTCCTGATCGGGGCCAACGGTGTCGGCAAGACCAACCTCGTCGAGGCGCTGGGCTACGTGGCGACCCTGGACTCGCACCGGGTCGCCACCGACGCGCCCCTGGTCCGGATGGGCGCCACGTCCGCAGTGATCCGCTGCGCTGTGGTTCACGACGGCCGCGAACTCCTGGTCGAGCTGGAGATCGTGCCCGGCAAGGCCAACCGGGCGCGACTGGGCCGGTCACCGGCGCGGCGGGCACGGGAC
Source organism: Micromonospora sp. NPDC049089 (assembly GCF_040648775.1). Taxonomy (NCBI): domain Bacteria; kingdom Bacillati; phylum Actinomycetota; class Actinomycetes; order Micromonosporales; family Micromonosporaceae; genus Micromonospora; species Micromonospora sp. NPDC049089. Next base: position 5,307 of record NZ_JBEZEH010000152.1, on the reverse strand, counting down.
GTGCTCGGTGCGCTCCGGCTGGTGCTCTTCGCTCCGGAAGATCTTGAGCTGGTCCGGGGCGATCCGGCTGAGCGCCGCCGCTACCTTGACGACCTGCTGGTCAACCGGCAGCCCCGGTTCGCGGGCGTGCGGGCCGACTACGAGCGGGTCGTCAAGCAGCGCAACGCCCTGCTGCGCACGGCGTACCTGGCCCGCAAGACCGGTGGCTCCCGCGGTGGTGATCTCGGCACCCTCGCGGTCTGGGACACCCACCTGGCCCAGCACGGGGCGGAGCTGCTCGCCGGCCGCCTGGAGCTGGTGGCCGCGCTCACCCCGCACGTTGCCAAGGCGTACGACGCGGTGGCCGCCGGTCGGGGTGCGGCGAGCATCACGTACCGGCCCTCGATCGAGCTGGCCGAGCCGACCACCGATCGGGCCGCGCTGGCCGAGGCGCTGACGGCGGCCCTGGCCGCGTCCCGCTCCGCCGAGATCGAGCGGGGCACCACCCTGGTCGGCCCACACCGCGACGAGTTGGCGCTGAGCCTCGGCCCACTGCCCGCCAAGGGGTACGCCAGCCACGGCGAGTCGTGGTCGTTCGCTCTCGCGTTGCGGTTGGCGGGGTACGACCTGTTGCGCGCCGACGGCATCGAGCCGGTGCTGGTGCTCGACGACGTCTTCGCGGAGTTGGACACCGGCCGCCGGGAGCGGTTGGCGGAGCTGGTCGGCGGGGCGAGTCAGCTGCTGGTCACCTGCGCCGTGGACGACGATGTGCCGGCCGCCCTGCGCGGCACCCGCTACCAGGTCGGCGAAGGGACGGTACGCCGTGTCGGATGAGTCAGGCAGCAAACGGCCAGCGGCCGGCGACGGCCCTGCTGCGCGTACCCCGAAGGCGGCACAGGGTTCGCCGGGCGGTGAGCCGGCGGCGGCCGCCAGCGGGCCGGAGCTGGCCCGGGCGGTGCTCGACGCGGCGCTGTCCCGACGGCAGGCGGCGGCCCGCGCCCGGCGTACCCCCGGCGGCGGCGACGCTGCCGGCGGCTCGGGGCGGCGGTTGCGCGGCTACTCCGGCCCCGGGCCCGACCCGCGCGATCCGCAGCCGCTCAGCGCCGTGCTCAACCGGCTGGTGAAGGCGCGTGGCTGGCAGCAGCCGGCCGCCGAGGCCACCGTGTTCGGCGCCTGGGAGCGGGTCGTCGGCGCGGAGGTCGCGCAGAACAGTCGCCCGGTGAAGTTGGAGAACGGCGAGCTGACGGTGGAGGCGCGTTCGACCGCCTGGGCCACTCAGCTGCGGCTGCTCGCCGGCTCGCTGCTCAAGCAGATCGCCAGCGAGGTCGGGCACAACGTGGTGCGCAAGCTGCACATTCACGGCCCGGCCGCGCCGTCGTGGGGAAAGGGGCCGCGTCGGGTACGCGGCCGGGGCCCGCGCGACACCTACGGCTGAGCCTCGCCGGTCAGCCTCGCCGGTCGGCCTCGCGTGCTGCCCGCTTGCGTTCCCGCTGTTCCCGGGTGAAGCGCTTGCGCTCGGCCAGGTCACGTTTCCACGCTTCGCGGGCCTCGGCCGAGCCGCCCTGCACCGCGCCCTGCACGCCCTCGGCCGGGCCGGCGAGGTGCCGGAAGGCCCACCGCATCAGTCGGCCGCCCTCGCCCGGGGTCCTGGTGACCGCGCCGTCCTCGCTCATCTGCCGCCCTCTTCCGCGCGTCGCCTCGCCGGTGCTCGCCCGTCGCACGAGCAGACCTTTGGGGCACCAATGATTGGTGTACCAATGATCGGTACGATAGTCACCGTGCGCAGGGAGGGCAACCGATGAGCGAACGGCCGGGCAGCGGCGACCCGCTGGCCCTGGAGCAGCAGGTCTGCTTCGCCCTCTCGGTCGCCGCGCGCAGCGTGGTGGCCGTCTACCGGCCGCTGCTGGAGCCGATGGGGCTGACCCATCCGCAGTACCTGGTGATGTTGGCGCTCTGGCAGCACGCGCCACTGTCCGGTCGTGACCTCAGTCGCCTGCTCCAGCTCGACCCGGGCACGCTGTCACCCCTGCTCAAGCGGCTGGAGACGGCAGGCTACCTACGCCGGGAACGCGACCCGAGCGACGAGCGCAGCCTCGCCGTCACCCTCACCGCCAGCGGTGCCGCGCTGCGGAGTCAGGCTGAGCTGATCCCGGCCGCGATCGTGCAGCGGCTCGGGCTGCCCGTCGAGGACCTGCAACATCTGCACGCCGTGCTCACGCAGGTGATCTCGGCAGCCAACCGGCCGGCCGCCTCGGAATCTGACGCGGCGGCTCAGGCGTCGGCGTAGACGGCGAACCCGCGCTCGGCGCAGCGCCGGTAGAACGCCGCCAGCACGCCCAGCTCGGCGCAGGTGAAGTTCCACTGCGGCGGGTCACCGCTCTCGTCGCGCAGCGCGTCGAGCCGGCTCTCCAGCCAACGCAACTGCTGCTCGGCCAACCGACCGTCGCCGAGCAGGGAGCGCAACACGGTGCTCACCGACTCGAAGGTGACCGCTTCGCCGGTCGGACGGTGCGCGGCCACGAACCGTTCGATGCCGCCCGCGATCCAGGAGCACCCGTCCGGGTCGATCACCGGGTCCTCGTCCTCGGCGGCGGCGTCTGTGGCGTACAACACACCTTCGAGGCCGAGAAGCAGATCCACCAACTCGGTGTACGCGGTCGCCCGGACGGTGCCGGTCTTCGCGATCAGCTCGGCCAGGGCCGCGGTCGGCGCGGAGATGCGCGGCAGGTCGACGATCTCGCCGAAGTCGACGAACTCGGCCGGCGCGACCGGATCGTAGAAGCGGCCGGTCCGCGGCCAGTGCACCGCGACGTTGTCCAGCCCCATCTGTCACCTCTTAAAGAGCACGTGTCGGGTCGATCGGGTCGATCGTCCCGGTTCCAACCGGTAAAGATCAAGGCCGGTTCCGGGGCGCCGCAAACGTACGGCACCGACGCTTCGGCCGCGACCCCCGACCCGCCCGACCGCGGGTCAACCCGTCCTGGGGCGGCGCGTGCGATGGGGGTCAGCCGTGTGGGGGGAGTCGTGGGCGGCAGGGTTCTGCCGGCTATGGACTTCTCAGCCGCCTCGCTGAGGGTGCCGAGTGGTGGTTCTGTCCCCCGCGCACAGTAGGATTGACAGCGAGACGAAGACCCGGTGCGGGAGTGCGACGGGGCCGGTGGGCCCCAGATTCATTCTCCACGTCGGGTCGAGCCGATCGCGATCCGCGGGCAACCGCGGCGACCGGCGCGTTCGACCCGCTGTCCGGAGTTCTTCGGCACAGGTCTGCGCGCCGACGTCGCGTCCTGTCCGCCGAACCCGCGCCCGACGCGCCCTACCGGCGTGGCTGACGCGAGAAAGTGGCCGAGGGTGGCAGCGCAGGACAAGCAGGAGTACGGCGCAGAGTCGATCACCGTTCTCGAGGGGCTGGAGGCCGTTCGCAAGCGGCCCGGTATGTACATCGGGTCCACCGGCGAGCGCGGTCTGCACCACCTCGTGTGGGAGGTCGTCGACAATGCGGTCGACGAGGCGATGGCCGGCTACTGCGACACCATCGACGTGGTGCTGCTCGCCGACGGCGGCGTCCGGGTCACCGACAACGGCCGTGGTTTCCCGGTCGACCTCCACCCGAAGCTCAAGAAGCCGGGTGTCGAGGTCGCGCTGACCGTGCTGCACGCGGGTGGCAAGTTCGACGGCAAGGCGTACGCGGTCTCCGGTGGTCTGCACGGCGTCGGCGTTTCCGTGGTGAACGCGCTGTCGACGAAGATGGCCGTGGTGATCCACAAGTCCGGCTTCGTCTGGCGGCAGCAGTACACCAACTCCAAGCCCAGCCAGCTGGAAAAGGGCGAGACCACCGACAGCACCGGCTCGGCCGTCTCCTTCTGGCCCGACCCGGACGTCTTCGAGACGATCGACTTCGACTTCCAGACCATCTACCGACGCCTGCAGGAGATGGCCTTCCTCAACCGGGGCATCACCATCCACCTGCTCGACGAGCGGGTCCCGGAGGAGGAGGAGGGCAAGACCCGCGAGGTCACCTTCCGCTACGACGGCGGTATCGCCGACTTCGTCCGGCACCTCAACGCCTCCAAGAACCCGATGCACAAGACGGTGGTCGAGTTCGAGGCCGAAGAGGAGGGCATGTCCCTCGAGATCGCCATGCAGTGGAACGAGTCGTACGGCGAGTCGGTCTACACCTTCGCCAACAACATCAACACGCACGAGGGCGGCACCCACGAGGAGGGCTTCCGGTCGGCGCTGACCAGCGTCGTCAACCGGTACGGCACCGACAAGAAGCTGCTCAAGGGCGACGAGAAGCTCTCCGGCGAGGACATCCGCGAGGGCTTGGCCGCGATCATCTCGGTCAAGCTGACCAACCCGCAGTTCGAGGGCCAGACCAAGACGAAGCTGGGCAACACCCCGGTGAAGAGCTTCGTGCAGCGGGTCTGCAACGACCGGCTTGTCGACTGGTTCGACCGCAACCCGGCCGAGGCCAAGACGATCATCCAGAAGGCGTCCCAGGCGGCCCGGGCGCGGATCGCCGCGCAGCAGGCGCGCAAGTTGGCCCGACGCAAGTCGCTGCTGGAGTCCGGCTCGATGCCGGGCAAGCTGGCCGACTGCCAGTCGACCGACCCCCGCGAGTCCGAGGTGTTCATCGTCGAGGGTGACTCGGCCGGCGGCTCGGCCAAGCAGGGCCGCGACCCGCGGACCCAGGCGATCCTGCCGATCCGCGGCAAGATCCTCAACGTGGAGAAGGCCCGGATCGACCGGGTGCTGAAGAACAACGAGGTCCAGGCGCTGATCACCGCGCTGGGCACCGGCATCCACGACGACTTCGACATGGAGAAGCTGCGGTACCACAAGGTGGTGCTGATGGCCGACGCGGACGTCGACGGCCAGCACATCCAGACGCTGCTGCTCACCCTGCTGTTCCGCTTCATGCGTCCGCTTGTCGAGATGGGGCACGTCTACCTGGCCGCCCCGCCGCTCTACAAGATCAAGTGGAACAAGAAGGGCGACGACGCCCAGTACGCGTACTCCGACCGCGAGCGGGACGGTCTGATCGCGCTGCGCCAGCAGAAGAAGCCAAATGCGAAGCCGGACGACATCCAGCGCTTCAAGGGCCTCGGCGAGATGAACTATCCCGAGCTGTGGGAAACCACGATGAACCCCGCGACGCGTACCCTGCGTCAGGTCACTCTCGACGACGCGGCGACCGCCGACGAGTTGTTCAGTGTGTTGATGGGTGAGGACGTCGAGGCGCGCCGGTCGTTCATCCAGCGCAATGCCAAGGACGTGCGGTTCCTGGATATCTGACGGGCTGCGCCGGATCGGCCGGGCCGCGGGCCG